>CANQSL010000010.1 GCA_947626515.1 uncultured Bacilli bacterium | reverse complement strand
ATATAATTTTCCATATAATAATTAAATCCTTTACTATTAAAACTATATCATAATTTTTTTATAAAAACAATACTTAAATCAATGCTTAGAAATTTTAGATACATTTAAATTTACTTTGCTAACTATTTCTTTTCCATCTTTCGTTTTAGCTTCCATAACTAAATATAAACCTTTTTCAATTAATTTCTTTTTATATTTAGTAAAGAATACTTTAGAAGAATCTTTTTCAGATAAATTAAGAGTTGTAAATTTATTTACTAATTCACTTAATTTTATTTCCGTTTCAGGTTCTAATGATGATGAAAATATTTCTACTAATTTAGAGCCATCCATAACATAATATCCAATTTTATATGTTTTAATATCATAATCAGTATTATATATATATTCTATATTGTTTCCATTTAATAAATTAATATCATTATTAAGTATTATTAGTCCATCTTTAATTTTTAAATAATCATCTTCTCCACTAAATGTATAAATCTGATTAGATGTCATTGTATTATATAATAATATCAACAATATTATATTAATCATAAAAGATATATATATTATAGTTTTATATGAATTAATTATATCTTTTATCTTTTCTTTTATTTTTGTTTTTTTATTTTTCTTTACCATATTACACCTAACTTTCTAAATTAATTATTAATTGTTTATTTATTTTTTTGCCTACTTTTATATTGAAAGATTTGACTTTTCCTGTTCCTTTTATAGAATAATCTACATCCATCATATTAAATAAAGTCATTACTTCATCTTGATTCCAACCAGTAATATCTAACATTATTTTATCATTTTTATTTGTTTTTAAAAACACTTTAGAACCTATTATTATAGTATTCTCTTTTTTAGGATATTGTTCTACAACTTTTTCTCCACTTCCTATTACTACTGGAGTTAATCCTAATTTAGATATCTTTTTAGATATTTCTTTAACGTCTTTATTTAAATAAGAGTCAAGTGTAACATATTTAGTTTTATCTAGATTACTTTCTCTTTCGTTTAAATTTTTATATTTAGAAATAGATTCAACAACAGATTTAACTAATTTTGCTATTTCAGTAGAACCAGCATCTAAATCTTTAACTGCAATATAAATTATATATTCTGGATTATCCCTTGGAAATATTCCTGCAAATGATCTAATATTTCTATTTCCACCTTCTACGTACTTACCATTTTCAATGTATTGAGCTGTACCGGTCTTACCAATTAACCTTACTAAATTAGTTGCATATATCTTGCCAGTTGCAGATAAATCTTCACCGTTTACAGTATTGTCCATTAACTCTTTTATTTTTTCTGTTGTACTTTCTTTAAACACTTTATTAAGTTCTGTTCTTTTACCTTCATAGACAACTTCTCCATTTTCGTCTGTAATTTTATCTACAATATAAGGTTTTAAAACTGTACCTTTATTAGTAATAGAAGTAAGTGCTTGTACCATTTGTATTGGAGTAACTGTCATACCTTGCCCATATGATACACTTGCAAGTTCAGTTTCATAGAAAAAACTAACTTTTCCAGGTAATTCTCCATATAATTCAATTCCAGTATTTTTTCCAAATCCTAATTTATTATAATATTCTTTTAATTTTTCTTTACCAACTCTTTGCGCCAAAATAGTAGCTGCTACATTTGAAGAACGACCAAAACCTATATCGAAAGGAATAAGTCCCCAACCTCCTTTATTCCAATCATAAATATAATAATCGTCAACTTTTATATTACCAGATGCATAAGTTTCGTCACCATTATATTTTCCTTCTTCTATACTAGACATAAAACTAAATATTTTCATAGTACTACCTGGTTCATAGACATATGAAACTAAAGGGTTATTATAATTTTTAATATCTAATTTATTTGGATCAAATGTTGGACTAGAAGCAGCTCCAACAATTGCTCCCGTATTGGCATCAGCTATTGTTACCGTTACCCATTCAGTTTTGTTGTTGCTAACTAACTCATTGACAGCATTTTCTAAATACATCTGTATATTTGAATCTATTGTTAAATATATATTATGTCCACTTACTGCTTTAGTCTCCCTAATATCAGTACCAGATATTTGGTAGCCATATGCATCTTTTTGATATTCAATATATCCATCTTTTCCACTTAATTCTTTATCATAGTAAGATTCTATTCCCATTTCTCCAACTATGTTGCCATCCTCATTTTTCTTAGCATATCCAACTATATAAGATGCAAAACTTCCATATGGATAATATCTTTTGCTATCTTTTATAAAATCTATACCTGGCAAATTTAATTTTTCAATCTTTTCTTTTTCTAGTTCACTAATTCCTCTTCCCTCAGGGCCTAATTCTACTTGGTATGCCTCTCTACTTAAAAGTTCTCTTAATCTTTTTTCATCCATACCCAATACAGGAGATAATTTCTTTACAGTATTTTCAATATCTACAACATGTTGTGGATCATTTTTATCTTGAGTTCTAGATTCAGATAAATATGCTATCACTGTATATGAATTAACATTTTCGGATAAAACCTCTCCTGAACTATCATAAATACTTCCACGAGAAGCATATAGAATTCTCTTTTCTGTTGTACGCGAAGCTGCAAATTCTTTAATATTTATTCCATCTATATTAGTACTTGCAGAAACATATATAAGTTTTCCAATTATTAAACCAAACAAAAGAACAATGCATATAATAAGAATTTTGTTTAATTTTATTGCATTGTTCATAATAATACCCTCCTACTTTATTAAAATAATATTGTCATTAACATACGATAAACCATATTCTTTAGCTATATCTTGTATATTAGACAAGCTTGCAAGTTCATTAACTTGCATTTCCAAACTTTCATTTATATTTTCTTGTTTTTCTATTTTTTTCTTTATTTTTTCAACCTCTATATTACTTTTAGATAAAATAGATTTTGATGATACAACTAATATAGGAGATAATACTAAAACAAATATTATAAGTGTAAAAAATACTTTTTCTCCTTTTAAAATTCTATATCCTTTTCTACTTTTTTTCATAATATTATAACCTCTCTATTATTCTTAATTTTGCACTTTTACTCCTGCTATTATTTTTTATTTCTTCATCGTTAGCTCTTATTACCTTATTATTTACTAACTTTATTTTAGGTTTATATTCATCGGGAATATTGGGTAATCCTTTCACTACTTCGTTGACTTCACTATATTTTTTAAATATATTTTTTACTATTCTATCTTCTAAAGAATGAAATGTAATAACAACTAATCTTCCATTAGGTTTTAATAAATTAATTGCATCTGGAAGAACTTGTTCTAATACATCTAATTCTTTGTTTACTTCTATTCTTATGGCTTGAAATATTTGTCTTTCAGGATGATTTTTAGAAAAATATTTCATTCCAACACTTTCTTTAATAATATTAACTAATTCTAAAGTAGTATTTATTTCTTTAGATTTTCTCTTTTCAATTATTTTTTTCGCTATTACTTTAGATAATTTTTCTTCACCATATTTATAAAATATATTAGATAACTCATCTAAAGTATATGTATTTACAATATCTTTAGCTGTAGTAGTATTTCTCTTATCCATTCTCATATCGAGAATAGAATCTTTCATAAAACTAAAACCACGTTTCTCATCATCTATTTGAGGACTAGAAACTCCTAAATCCAAAAGAATTCCATCTACTTTATCAATACCTTCTTTATTTAACGTTTCTTTCATATTAGAAAAGTTTTCTCTAAAAACTTTAAAGTTATTACTTACTTTATTTAAAACTTCATTGCTTTTATTTACTGCAAACTCATCTTGATCAAAACCATATAAATATCCATTAGGTATTCTTTTTAAAATTTCACTTGAATGTCCAGCTAAACCAATAGTACCATCTACATAAATACCATCATTTTTAATATTAAGATAATCAATGCATTCTTTAAGCATTACACTATAATGCATAATTATCACCTTCAAAAAGATTTTCGGCAATATTGGCAAATTCACTTTCATTTTCGTCAATAAAATTATTCCATAGATCATTATTCCAAATTTCTAAGCGATCATTAGCGCCAATTATTACACATTCTTTTTCTAAATTAGCATATTCTACCAAAATATTTGGAATATTAACTCTGCCAGATTTATCAAGTTCACATATAGAGGCACCAGATAAGAAAAACCTAGTAAATGCACGACTATCTTTCTTAGTAAATGGTAGAGTTTTTAATTTATTGGATATCATTTCCCATTCTTGAAGAGAATATATAAATAGGCATTTTTCTAATCCACGAGTAATTACAAATTTTTCACCTATATCAAATCTAAACTTACTAGGAATAATAAGTCTATTCTTTTCGTCTAAATTATGATGATACTCACCCATTAACATAGATATCCCCCACTTTCTACCACTTCGTGCCACTCTATAATTAAATAATACACTAAGTTGTTTTAAATTACAATAAAAATTAAAAAAAATCAACAAATAAATTGTTGATTTTACATTATTTCGTAAAATTATTTCTCAATATATTTATTTTTTGTTGATAATCTTTACTACAACAAATAAATGATCCACTTATTATAATATCTACTTTGGATAAATACTTAATTACTTCGTCATTAACTCCACCATCTATACTTATAGTATAATTTAAATTATTATCTTTTCTAAATTTATATAATTCATCAATTTTCTCAAGTACGCTCATCATAAATTTTTGCCCACCTAATCCAGGCTTTACACTCATAATTAAAACATTGTCAACTTTATCTAAATATCTATGAATATCTTTTACAGGAGTTTCTGGATTTATCACTATTCCAGCTTTAATATTATAAGAATGTATTAAATCCAATAAATCATCTATTGAATGCTTTATTTCATAATGTATCGATATAATTTCTGGTTTCAATTTGCTATAGTCAATTATATACTTTATAGGATTATCTACCATAAAATGTATATCTAAAGCTTTATTAGTATTTTTTAAAAACTCACTTACATAACTATATTCATCTGTAACTCTATCTATAAATATACCATCAGATATGTCACAATGAATATATTCAGCATCTGTTTTTCCAATTTTCTCTAAAGTTATAGGCAAGCTGTAATCACTTTTAAAATACGATACAGATAATTTCATAATTCCCTCATTATTCTTATATAATTTTCATATCTACTTTTCAAGATCTTTCCATCTTCTACAAGCTTTTTTACTATACACTCTGATTCATTAGTATGACTGCAATCTTTATACTTACAAGTTACTCCATTAAATTCTAAAAATAAATCTTTAAGTTTTTCTTTCTCTAATCCTTTAATTTCTAAAGAGGAAAAACCAGGAGTATCAGCTATTAAAGAACTTTTATAATTAAATAACTCCACATGTCTAGTAGTATGTTTCCCTCTTCCTAAAGCTTCGCTAATTTCATTAGTTTCCAAGTTTAAATTTTTATCCAATTTATTTAACAAACTGCTCTTTCCAGCTCCAGTTTGTCCAGTTAAAACTAAAGTTTTATTTTTTATTAACTTATTTATTGCCAACATATTTTTATTTGTAGATACTTTAATACCTATTTTTTTATAATATTTAATAATAGATTTTATATCTTTTATTTCATTCTTTTTTAATAAATCTAATTTAGTAAATATTATTATCGGTTCTATATTATTTTGTAAACATAAAACTATTTCTTTATCTAATAAATTTAATGATAAGTCTGGTTTTTTTACACTTGTAATAATAAGTGCACTATCAACATTAGATATCATTGGTCTATCTAACGAGTTTTTCCTTGGAAGTATTTCTAATATATAATTATTTTTCTCATCAAAATTTACTAAATCACCAACTAAAGGAGTAAGCGAGTCATTTCTAAACTTACCCCTAGCATGGCAATTATAAATATTATTATTTGATTTTACAGTATATAAATTGCTAATTATTTTTATTATTCTACCTTGCATAAATTTACTCAGCTTCTGTTTGCTCTTCAATTGGTTCACTAGCAATATATATTTGTAGAGATGTACCACTTATTACTGGTGAACCAGGTTCTTTACTTTGATCATATATAGTTCCTGGAGCATAATCACTTGTTTCTACATATTCAGGCTCAAAATTGATACCATATTTTGTAGCAAAATCTTCTATATCTTTTAGACTATAATTACCACTTGTAAAATCCGGATATAAAATACTAGTATCTGGAATATGTAATTTTACTGTGTCTCCCTCTTTTAATAAAGTACCAACTTCAGGCTCTGTTGAAAGAATAGTATCCTTTTCGACTTTAGTAATATCTTCTATTTCATCTTCCACTATTTCTACATATAAGTTGTAAACTCTTTCTAGTATTGCTTTTTGTTCAATATAATTTTTACCTTTCAAGTCTTCTAATACATATCCACCTTCACCCATAGAAACATATAAAGTTATATTTGAACCTTTTTTAACAGTTCTTCCTGATTGAGGACTAGTTTTAACAACTTTTCCTTCCTCAATAGTATCGCTAGTTACTTCTTTTGTTTCAGATACAACACTTAATCCTAAATCTTCTAGTTTTTTCTCTGCTTCTATAACAGTCAAATCACTTACATCAGGTATAGAAACATCTGGTGTTTCTGTCAATTTTGGAATTAAAAATACAATTGCAGTTATAGTTACAACTAGAGTTGTAAATACTATGGCTAAAACTAATAAAATTTTATTTTCGTGTTTTTTCATATCTTCCTCTGTTATTTGCTTACTTATTACTTCCTGTTTTTCTATTTTTTCTGTTTTATCTCTTTTTTCTTCAATAGTTTCATTATCAATACTATTTTCAAGTTCACTAACTAGTTTTTTAGTTTTTTTATCTTCAGTATCATTTTCTGGATAACTGAACACATATTCATCTTCATCTAATCTAGCTTCTTCTAAGCAAGTTTTTAAATCTTCATTCATTTCTCTGGCATCTGCATATCTATTCTTTAGATTTTTTGCAGTACTCTTTTTAACTATATTAGCTACAGATTGTGGTATGTTTGAATTAATACTTCTAACAGAAGGAATTTCATCTTTTATATGTTTTAAAGCTATCTCTACAGCATTATCACCTTTAAATGGAACTTGTCCAACTAAAAGTTCATACATTAATACGCCCATTGAATATACGTCGCTTTGTATAGTAGCTTGTTTTCCACTGGCTTGTTCTGGCGGTAAATAATGAACACTACCCATAACTGAATTAGTCTGAGTGAGTTGTGTTGCATTCAAAGCCATTGCAATACCAAAATCAGTTATCTTTATTAAACCATTTTCCAAAATCATTATATTTTGAGGTTTTATATCCCTGTGAATAATATAAGAATCATGAGCAGCAGAAATACCATCTGTAAGTTGCAACATAATATCTACTACTTCTCTAACAGTTAAAGCTCCACGTTTTTTTAGAAGTTGTTTTAAATGTTTTCCTTCAATATATTCCATTACAATATAGTAAAGCCCATTATCTTCTCCTACATCATATACTTCAACTATATTAGGATGATTTAAACTACTAGCAGATAAAGCTTCTCTTTGAAAACGCCTTACAAATTTTTCATCAGTAGCTAAATCTCCTCTAAGTACTTTAACGGCAACATTTCTATCTAAAATAGTATCATAAGCTAAATAAACATTAGCCATTCCACCTTCACCAATAGTTTTAATAATCTGATATCGATCATTAATTTTTTGCCCCTTCATAATCATATTTATTCACCATCCTTAAGAAGGTATGCTATTGAAACATTATCTGTTCCACCTCTGGCATTACATTTCTTTATAATTTTAATTAACTTTTCTTCAATATCAATATTTTCTAATAAAACTTTTTCTACTTGTTCTTTTGTTAACATATTAGTTAATCCATCACTGCATAACATAATTGCATCTACATCCGGATCAACGTCAAATATATCTAATACTTGTTTTGATTCTGTTCCCAAAGCTTTCATTAAAACATTTTTCTTTGGATGATTTTTAGCTTCTTCTTCTGACAATTCTCCTGCCTCAACAAGTAAATTTACTAATGTATGAGGTTTAGTTATCTGATGCAATTTTTGATTTTTAAAAACATACCCAGTAGAATCTCCAATATTTCCAAAAATCAAAAATTCATTTGTTAACAACGCCAAAACAACTGTTGTTCCCATTCCAGTCGCTTCAGGATTTTCTTCCGTATATTTTATAATATTAGTATTAATTGTATTTATATTTTCATTTAACCAATTTACAGCATCAAATTTAGTACCAATAGTTGATAGATTAGAAAATCTTGTCCCCAAATGAGTTACAACCATACTTGATGCCACTTCACCAGCACGATGTCCGCCCATTCCATCAGCAACTATCATCAAATGTTCTCCTGTTTGATTTTTTACAATAGTTACAGAATCTTCATTATGACTTCTTACTCTACCTGAATCAGTAATATAAAATGATTTCATTATTCCACCTCTTTAGCTCTTAGTTGTCCACATGCTGCATCTATAGAACCGCCAAATTCTTTCCTAATAGTTACGTTAATTCCATTCTTTTTTAAAATATCATAAAATTTCATAATTGTATCTTTACTGCTCTTTTTAAACTCTATATGACTTGTTTCATTATATGGTATCAAGTTTACGTATACATTCATACCTTTTATTAATCTAGCAAGTTCTATAGCATTATCATAACTATCATTTACACTATTAAGCATAACATATTCTATAGTCACTCGTCTATTAGTTTTTGCAATATATCGCTTTAAACATTCAATTAATTCATCAACACTATACGCTTTATTTACATTCATAATATTATTTCTAATATTATTATTTGGTGCATGTAAACTTATAGCGAGATTTACCTGCAAATTTTCTTCACTAAATTTATCAATTTTAGGTATTAAACCACAAGTTGAAACTGTTATATGACGTGCTCCAATATTAATTCCAAAAGGATCATTAATTATTCTAATAAAATTCATTATATTGTCATAATTATCGAAAGGCTCACCTATTCCCATAATAACTACTGAAGATACTCTTTTCTTTATATCTTCTTCAATCAACAATATTTGTTCAACAATTTCGTAGCTTTCTAAATCTCTTACTTTTTTTAATCTACCACTTTCACAAAATTTACATCCCATATTACATCCAACTTGACTAGAAACACATACACTTATTCCATAGTCATGTCTCATTAATACTGCTTCTATTAAATTGCCATCTTTAAGTGAAAATAAATATTTATTAGTTAATGAACTCTTTTGTTTTTTCTTTATACTAATATAATCAAAATTAAAATCTTCTTTTAATTTTGCTATTAAATCTTTTTTTAAATTAGTCATAGAATCAAAAGATTTAACTTTTTTCATATATAACCAATCATATATTTGTTTAGCTTTATATTTTTTTTCTCCAATATTTAAAAGATAATTTTCTAAATCACTCATTTTATAATTATAAATATTATTCATAAAATAACACCAACTAAATTGTATCATAAATTATAAAAAACAAAAAGAAATGATTATAAAGTCATTTCTAATTCTTGATATCCATTTTTATATAAATTATTTATTCTATCTACTAAAATATTTAACTCCTGATTAGTTATTTTACCATTTTTATTTTGTAAATAATTTATTTCATCATCATTAAAATAGTAATATATTGGTTCCATATCATGATAATTAATATATATATATTCTGGATGTTCTTTCTTAACTCTCATATCTAAAGTTACATAAAAACAATTATTTATTTCTCTATATAAATTAGAATCAATTCTCTCAACAATACAATAATGTTCTTTTTCGATATTATTCAATTTTATAACAGATAAAGATTTTAAATCATATGTTTCTAAAATTTCTAAATTTAATTTTTTTTCTTTTAAATCTTCTATTTCATTTAAAAGTGTACTTATAGTATTTAATTTATCTAGCTTTTGAGCATCTAAATTATTTTTTAATCCAAATATATATGAAGATGTAATTAGACTCAAGATTAAAGATCCAGCAACAATATTATTAAAAACTTTTTTTAACATTTCATATGTTATATCATCCCATAAATCTAAACGACTTTCTTCTATTAATTCATCTATATAATCATTATGAATATTATTTTCCATATTTCCCCCTATAATTTTAAATTTAGTTTATTTAAACAATATTTAACTTCTTCATTTTCTCTATTTTCTTTATCTAAAATAAGATCTCTAACTGTACAAATACCATTATTTTTTAACTTTGCTATTACATAATCACTTAATCCTAAAGTATCTATATCCATATTTAAAATAAAAGATTTATTTATATCTATATCATCTATAAATTTAAGATTATAGCTATAAACATGAGAAAATAATTCTTTATATTCACTACCATATCTTTTAAAATAAGATTTATTACAACTTACAATATCATTTACAGTAACAAATCCATCACCTACTAATTTATAATACAATTCATCAGAAATAACTAATATTTCAATAGATTTATTTTTTAAATCTATTTTAGATTCATCAATATCAAAAATCGTTATATATTTTTTTTCTTTTTTTGACAAAACTCTAATTAGTTTATATAAAGAACTTTTTACAATTGATTTAAGATATTCTTCTTTTATATTTAGTTCTTTTGATAACTCAGTATATGTAGAAATTTTATTAATTCCCAAAGATGCCCTTAATAAATAAGTTGATAACTCATTTAAATTAAATACTTTATCCTTTAAAACATTACTTAAATCTGCAAGTAAAATATTAATTTTATCTTTATCTAAATTTAATTTAAGCAAACAATCTTTAAATTCTTCTAACATAAATCCCCCTAATATTCTTTAATAAAAAAATACTCATATAGAAATGAGTATTAAATCACTTTTTATAAACCCCTTTTTTTCTATAACGGGTGATAGTATAGCATATTTTAAGCTGTTTTGTCAAATTCTAAAATAGCTTTTATTCTTCTTACTCCACTTGATGATGCTTCTTCTTTAATAATTTTAAAATGACCTAAACATTTTGTACTCTTAACATGTGGTCCTCCACAAAGTTCTTTTGAAACATCTCCTATACTATATACGGTAACAATATCAGGATATTTTTCTATAAACATACATTCTGCACCACTTTTTAAAGCTTCTTCTTTAGCCATCTCTTCCTTTGTTACAACTAAATCTTCATCTATCCACTTATTTACTAATTCTTCTGTTTGTTTTTTTTCTTCATCCGTTAATTTATGATCGCACGAAAAATCAAAACGCATTCTTTCACTTGTAATATTGCTTCCCTTTTGATGAACATCTTTATTAATGACTTTCTTTAAAGCTGCATTTAAAAGATGTGTTGCAGTATGATATTTAGTTTCAATCTCTCCAGTTGAAGCAAGACCACCTTTAAATTTAGCCTGAGAATTTGCCCTAGATAATTCTTGATGTGCCTTAAATTTTTCTTTAAATCCTTCTACATCTACTTCAATGTTTCTCTCTTTAGATAATTCTACTGTTAATTCTATAGGAAATCCATAAGTATCATATAATCTAAATGCATCATCTTTTTCTAATTTATTGCTTTCTAATCTATTAACTATATTGACAAATTCTTTTAAACCCTTTTCCAAAGTTCTATTGAATTTTATTTTTTCATTTTTTAAAACTTCTATAACAATATCTTTATTTTCTTCTAATTCATTATAATATTTTTTATATTCTTCAATAATATTTAAAGCAATTTGCTCTTCCCAATTAGAAGATATATCTATATCTAAATTTTTTGCATGTCTTATTGCACGTCTAATAAGTCTTCTTAATATATATCCTTGATCTGTATTGCTTGGTTTAATTCCAGACGGATCTGCAATAATAAATACTGAAGTTCTAATATGATCAGCAATAATTCTCATACTTACTTCATTGCCTACATATTTTTTATTAGATATATTTTCTATTAAAAAAATAGTACTTTTCCATATAGAAGATAAATAATTATCATCTACTCCTTCTAAAATTGAAACAACTCTTTCAACACCCATTCCAGTATCGACATTCTTTTTAGGAAGTTCATTATAATTACCATCTTTATCTTTATTATATTGCATAAATACATTATTCCATATTTCAACCCATCTTTCATCTTCTGAATCAAAGTTTTCTGGAATTTCATCATTACTTCTAAAATAGAATATTTCAGTATCGGGTCCACATGGTCCAGTATCTCCAGCTATCCAAAAATTATCAGATAATTCTTGTATTCTATTTTCACTTATACCTAAACTAAGCCATATTTTTTTTGTTTCTATATCTTTTTCTATCTTTTCATTTCCTTTAAATACACTTACCGCTAATCTTTCAACTGGAATATTTAAAACTTTTGTTAAAAAATTAAAACTATAGGTAATACTCTCTTCTTTAAAATAATCTCCTAAACTCCAATTACCAAGCATTTCAAAAAAAGTATGATGATAAGTATCTCCTATATTATCTAAATCATTCGTTCTAATACATTTTTGATAATCTACTAATCTTGTTCCATAAGGATGAACTTCTCCCATTAAATAAGGAATCAAAGGTTGCATACCAGCAGTATTAAATAATACAGAAGGATCATTTTCGGGCACAACTGGTGCAGACGGTATTTGTCTATGTCCCAAATCTTCAAAATATTTTATGTATAAATCTTTTAAATTCACGTTATCACTTCCTATAAATTTTAACATTTCTTTTATTACTTGTTCTTCACTTAAATACGATGTATCTATATATATAGAATCATCTGATTTAATTAATTTACCAACTTTTTTATGTGTATCATTATAATCTCTCTTACCAATATTGTCAATTACTTCATCAAATGTAATATCTATATTATTAGCAATTGATTGATTATATCTTCTTTTAACTCTTGTATCCATATTAGCATCTAAATAAAATTTTAAATAGGCATCTTTAAATAAAGCAGTTGTTGTATCTCTACCATCAACAACTATATTTTTATCTTTTACAAAATTTCTAAAAATTGACGATAATATATTTCTTACTTCTACTATAGATGAAACTTCAGTCACCATATCACTTACATCTTTAGCCCTTATTCTTTTAGAAACATTTCTATTATTCAAAAAAAACTCATTATCTTTTATTTCTAAATTTAAATTATTAGCTATATGTATTATCTTATCTTCTTCTTTTAAAGTTATATTATTTTCAATACAAAGTAAAGTAACGCATCTATAAACAGCTCCTGTATCAAGTCTTTCAAAATTGAGCTTTTCTGCTAACAAATTAGCTATAGCACCTTTACCTACACCACTAGGACCATCAATCGCAATAATTTTCATATTTCCTCCAAAGTGTTATACATTATATATTTTAACAAAAAACTTATAAAAATACTATCTTTAAATAAATCAAAATTTATGGTATTTTGAATATAGGAGGTATGGTATGTTAAAAGTATGTGTAACAGGAGGTCCTGGTGGAGGAAAGACTTATATAATGTCTAAATTATATGATGAACTTACTTCTAGAGGATATACAGTTCTTATTTGCAATGAAGCTGCAACTGAGCTATATAACTCAGGAATACGTTGTAATCAAAATATAAAATTAGAGGATTTTCAAGAACTAGTTTTAGATACACAATTATATAATGAAGCTGTATTAGATAAATTTTTAGAATTATATCCAGAAAAAAAGGATAAAAGTGTAATATTATGTGATAGAGGCTTTATCGATCAATTAGCTTATATAGATAAAGATAAATTTGTTAAAATGTTAAAAAAACGTAATTTAACATTTGCAGATGTCTTATCTAGATATGATGCAGTATTACATTTAGTAACTGCTGCAAATGGTGCTGAAAAATACTATGTATGGAATAATCCAAATAGCTCAGATGTTGGAAATAATGCCGCAAGAAGAGAAAGCCCTAAAGAAGCTAGAGAAAAAGACAAAATTACTCTTGAAGCTTGGATAGGCCATCCACATTTAAGAGTATTTGACAATAGTACAGATTATCAAACAAAAATTAAAAAAGCAACAAAAGAGGTTTTCAATTTATTAGGAGAACCTTCACCAAAAGAAATAGAAAGAAAATTTTTAATAAAAAGACCTACTAAAGAAGAATTAAACAAATTAGGATTTATTAGCAAGAATTATATTATACAAAACTATTTATTAAGCGATAATGAAAATATAGAAAAAAGAATAAGATTAAGAGGAACTAATGAAGATGGATTCATATTCTTCTATACAGAAAAAATTACAGGTAAAGATCCAAAAGAAAGAATAGAATATGAAAGAGTCATTTCTAATGAAGAATATCTTGCTCATAGTCTTAGCATAGATCCAAATTTACATTCAATTAAAAAGACAAGATATTGTTTTGTCTATAATAATCAATATTTTGAATTAGATGAATATCCATTTAGCAAAGACTATGCAATATTAGAAATAGAATTAGATAATTTAGAAGATGAATTAATGCTACCACCTACAATCGAAGTAATAAAAGAAGTTACTGATGATAATAATTATAAAAATCATTCGCTAGCTATGAATTTAAGTTTTGATAGTGTCCCAAAAAAAGTATTAAAAAAATAATACTTTTAAAAAACTGATATTTTTTAAGTAGTCAATAGAAGACGACACTAAAAAGTAATTATTTAAAACCTAGTTGAGTTCTATTCTCAACTGTTTTTTTATTTTAGTATATACGCCAGTCTAAAGTTATTATCTAATACATGTCAACTATAAATTCTTGATCTGTGTTATAATTATTTATATCAAGATCGATAACATTTCTTTTTTAATACTTCTATCTTACTATTAGTTGCAAGTTTTTCATCTCATTATTAAAATTATATCAAAAATAAAAGCATACACTTTTTTGTACACTTTTATCTTACAACTTAAATATTTCTATCTTTTTTCAAATGTTTTTCTAAAGTATTAGTCAATTTATCAGAATATACTATATCTAACTCATGCAAAGCTCTAGTTATAGCTACATACAATAATTTCATATCTAATTGAGAATTTGAAGAATATATTTTTTCATTTGCATTGTTAATAATAACCGCATCAAATTCTAACCCTTTAGCTAGTTGATTTGAAATTGTACATATATTAAACTTATCTTCACTCATATCATCATTAATTGTAACATTTGGAATAATTAATCCATTATCATTTAAATCATCATTAATATATGATGATAATAGATTAGTTTTACTTATTATTGCTATTGACTTATATCCTTTATCTTTAAATTCTTTTATTTTTTCTATAATATATTTTGGGATATTATCTTCTTCTATATGAGTAAAGTTAACTGGTTTGCCTTTTCTAATAACCATCTCAGAACTAGCAAGTCCAATACTATTTGCAACTTCATCTGCCACACTCATTATTTCTCTAGTAGTACGATAACTTTTATTAAAACTCATAATTTTACCAGTATTGTTAAACATAATTTCATTTACTTTTTCCCAATTGTCTACACTTCTATAATCATATATAGACTGAGCTAAATCTCCAAAAATACTAAATGTTGAAGAAGATAATACTTTTTTTAAAATAAAGAAATTAAATTCTCCAAAATCTTGTGCTTCATCTAAAACTACATGTCTTATATTTAAATAATCTTTATTTGGTGAAATTATAGATTTTATATACATCAATGCAGATAAATCTTCAAATTCATATTTATTTTTTCTAATATTATCAAGAGTTTCTTTTTTTAATATATCTATTTTATCATAATTATAAATATTATAATCATTTATTGAAGATATAAAAAGTTTATATAATTTAGTAGGTTCAATAAAAGCCTTAGAAAAATATTTTTTTAATAGATTTTTACAATTCTTATCTAATTCAGTTCTGTTCTTTTGTATTTTAGAACGAATTTCATCCTTATTTTCATTAGATATATTTTTTACTATTTCAAAATTATAATCTATAAATTTAGATATTAATTCATCTTTTTTATCTTCAATTATTGAACATAATCTTGCAATTGTAATCTCTATCCTAGACTTAAAATCGTTATTATAATTTTTGTTAGTCATTTCATATACATTTTTTATTTCTTGTCTTTTTAATACAACAAAATCATCTATTTTTAAATCTGATGAAAAGATACTTTCTAAATATATATTTAGAAATTTTTCAATCATATTTTTATATTTTAATGACGATTTAAATTTATCTACATTATTAACTAGTTTTCTTGAAATACTAAGATTGACTTTCTTTTCTGCTGAATTTATCTCTATAGCTTGATTTATATATCTTTTAGCAAATTCTTCAAAAGTTAATTGCTCTACATTCGATACATCAAGCTCTGGCAAAACAGATTTAATGTATTTAATAAATACTGGATTTGGTCCTATAATCAAATATTGATTTTGTTTTATAGATTTAATATAATTATATACTAAGTATGCTATTCTGTGTAAAGCAACAGTAGTTTTTCCACTTCCAGCAACCCCTTGGATAATTAAATTATCAGCCATACTTTTTCTTATTACGTCATTTTGTTCTTTTTGTATAGTTGATACTATACTTTTTAATCTTGCATCATTATTACCATTAAGATATTTTTGAAGTAAAGCATCATTTGAAACTAAATCAACATCAAAATATTCATTTAATTTTCCTTTTTCTATTTCATATTGTCTTTTTAATGACATATTACCATTAATAATTCCTTCTGGAGCTTCATAGCTACAATTTCCTACTTCAGCATCATAATATAAAGAACTAATTGGGGCTCTCCAATCCGTTACTACAACCTTATCATCTTTCATAATGCCATTTTTACCAATATAAATAGAACTAATTTCTTCAGCATCATCTGGAATAAAATCTATTCTAGCAAAATAAGGATTATATAAAGAAGCTTCTAAATTTTTAATATGTATCTTTTTAGATTCAGCAATCCTCCACAAATCCTCTCTATTTCCAATATGCTCATCATACAACTCATTTAAATCACTACGTTCATTCAATAATATTTCTTCTATTATTTTTAATGTTTTAGCTAATTTTTCTCTTTCTTTTTCTAATTCTTGCTTTTCCATTTTTCTCCCCCTAATAACTTCTTTTTAGATAAATTATCTAATAATAACTGATTCAAAAAATCTTTCTTGAAATTCTGTCAATGCTCTTATAGCATCGTCAGAATATTCTTTACCTTCCTTAGCAACAATTAATTTATCATCATCATCATTTGTTCTATGTATTATAGCAATTACTTTTCCACTACTTTTTGTAACAGGTTCAAATTCTCCCAATAAATATGCATCCAATTCTTCTCCATCGCCGCTTACTGTTCCAGGAATATAACCATAATTTAACATATACATAAAATTATGTTTTGGATGTCTTGAACCTAACTGTCTATCAATTTCAACCAAAACCTCTTTGCCTAAATAATCTTTAGGATTTGTTTTCTTCATATCATTTTTCTCCTTTTTAAAACTTTCTTTATCATTATAACATTACTTTTTAATTAAATAAATGGGTTTGTCTGAGCATTATAAAAAAGTTCGTTTTTTTTATATAATTTTTTTACTTTTTCCTCTATCATTTCATAATAACCCTTTTTATTTAAAATATATTCATTTATAAATTGATCAAGATTTATTAAGGATTTATCTTTAGCTAGCATCAATATTTTTTTAAATAAAATCAAATCTTCTCTTTTTAATTCCATAGCATAATCATAAAATTCTTTCATTGCTTCTTTTGATATTGCTTTTGGAGCAGTCAACGGATCAATCGTCATATCATAAATTTTGCTATGGCTCTTATGCCACTTTTTTAAACACAAATAAATTTTATTAACAACTTCATCATCTATTTTATATTTATTATTATTAGTGATAAAATCTCCTTCTTGCAATGAATTTTCTTCTCTTAACTTTTTATTTAAACTAGTTCCTTCTGCTGAAAACATTTCTGAAAAAATCCCTTTTGTTATTGCAAAATCATATTCCACCATAAAATTATAATTTTCTACTAATTCTTCATAAGTTGTTTCTTTATCAAATAATATATATCCCATTTGTATTATATATCCATATTTTTTAAATAAATCCAAAGCTTTTTTATTATCTGCCAACGTGGCTTTTTTGTTCATTCTTGTCAATGCTGTTTGTGAACCATTTTCTATCCCACAAGCAAATGAAAAAAATCCAGCTCTTTTTAAATTAAATAATATAGAATCATTCACCTTATCAGCACGAATTTGTCCTCTCAATTTAACTTTTATGTTTCTTCTTTCTATTTCATCAGCAAATTCTTCACACCATTTTTCATCTCTTATTCCATCAATAAAAGAGTCATCGACCATTTTTATATATTTTACACCTTGCTTATAAAGAATTTCTATTTCATCAACTATATTTTTTATGCTTCTTGTCCTCCATATCTTTCCATCACTTAAACGAAAGAAAGATATAACAGAACAAAATTCACAATTTCCAGAACATCCTCTAGAAGTTATCATATTAACTGTCGATTTTTTATTTAATACTACACTCATAGTATCTCTACTTGGAAAAGGTAATGAATCTAAATCATTATTTAAACATTCCATATCATTAAGTTTTACTTTATTTTCTTTATCTATATATCCTATATTTTTAACTTCGTATGGTGTTTGACTTTCATTTATACACTTAGCCAACTCACATATAGATTTTTCACCTTCACCTCTTAATATGTAATCAGCACCAGCTTTTAAATAATCTATTGGATAAAAAGTAGGACCAAATCCCCCACAAGCAATAATAATATTAGAATCGGTTTCTTTAAGCTTGTTTATTAATTCAACAGTTGGTTTTGTATTAGACATATAAGATGATATTCCTATAAATAAAATATTATCTTTTTCTTTGATTATTTTTTCATAAACTGTTTCTACATCATATTCATTAAGCCAAGCATCAATTATTTCTACTTCAAAGTGTTCTTTTAATAAAGAAGATTTTAAATATTCAATTCCCAAATTTTCTTCTGAAGTTCTATGACTTTTTGGAGATAAAGTAGTTAAAATTATTTTTTTCTTTAGCATTGTTTACTCAACACCTTTGCTAAGCATTTAATAGAGCCTTTTGCTTCATAAACTTTACATTGATCAGATATAGTTTTACATAACTTAAATAAATTATTTAAAATTTCCTCCGTTTCCATAGAAGGCATTGGATATTCAAATCCAGTAATATAATTATAAGTCCCTTTAATTATTTTTGACAGACTTTCATATAAAAACAGCTCTTCATCTATTTTATCTTTTCTCTTTAAAAAACTTTCACTAAAATTTCCTGTTACTATACTATATATATTTGACATTTCAGATATATCTTTATCGTTAGATAAAATACAATCTTGATTTATTTTTTCATTAATTATAATTTTTTTGTTCCACTTATCTTCTGGGTGTTCTTCTATTTTTTTATATAACTCTGGAAAATATAATTCACAAGCTCCTAATCTCATTTGTATATCTTTAGTGCCACCGAAAATTTTTACTTTATTATCCTCAATTCCAATTATAGAATGATCATTAGATATCAATTTATAATTATAATTTGATATCAATTCGTATCCTAAACTTGTTTTACCTGCGTTTGCATCTCCAACTAATGCTATTGCTTTATTAGATGGATTTAGTAAAGCTGAGCTATGTAATAAATATTTATTCTGTTTTGTTAATAATTTTGAAAACATTGCTAACGATATATATACTAAATCCATAAATCTAATTTCATTTTCTTTAGCATTTAAAACAGACACATTATTTTCTTTATCATAAAACATTGTTTTTTTATTACTGTTAAATATTATTATGGAATCCTTATAAATAATATTTTTTTTATCTATCAAATTACATGTTATTTTTGTTATAGGTATTGTTCTTTTAATAACGGTATTTTCACTAATTAAATTATCTTTTATAATTTTATAATTTGTAAATACTTTTAATGTAGCATAATCTTTTATTTTTAATTCTATCTCATATAACATTTTTTTCTCCTATTTATAATTTTTTATTTCTTTTAAAATTAATTCTATCAATTCATCGCTATAATCTTCATTATAATAAATATAATCTGCGTTGGTAATACAATGTATACCAGTTACCATTGGTGAATATTTATATCCTTTTTTTAAAAATATTTTCATACTCTTTTTATTTGCAGAAGCCCATCCTATTTCAACGTGTACCCCTCCTGAAACGGGAACTCCTGGTAAAGCGCATACCAAATCTACATTTTTAATAGTTTCATAATCAATTTTAGTACTTTCTATATTTGAAGTAAAAGCCTTTCCCCATTTTTCTCTTTCGTGAGCTAAAAAATAATCACAATTAATTTCTTTTAAACTTAATGTTAATTTTTCAAAAAAATTTTTATATTTTTCTTTTACTCTATAATTTGAATCACATAATTGAGAATAAGGCATAGCTAAAAATACTTTCATATTATCACTCCTTTATTCATAAAAATAATCTGGAAACTCTCTAAAATTTTTATTTTTTCTTATCATTTTATTACAAACGTCACAATCATATTTTCTATAATTTTTTAAAAATTGTAGTATAATTTTTGTGGTTCTTTCTCTACAAGATTTTATATCCTCTACATAAGTAACAGTTTCTTTATTTTGTTTTAAATTTTCAATATAATTTAATCTTCCACTAGGGTCATCAATCTGAACAGCTACACCAGCATAACAAATTTGATTTAATCTAGCTAAAGTAGCTTCTGGATCACAAGTTTGACCAACAATATCCCATCCCATTTTATTATAAAATTCTAGTTCAGATTTTGTTTCTATTCTTGGATATCCATGAAAACAAACATATATTGCCTTATCTTTAACAAGAAATGGCATTTTTTTTGATGCTTCTAATAATTGATTTGATAAATTTGAGCAAAATGGTTCATACATTTCAGCATTGTGAAATGGAACAGTTTGATTCCATTTTATATCATAATTTCCTATGCCAATTAAATCACCTAATATATAAACACTTCCCTGTGGCATTTTTGGATTAATTCCACCTACTACAAATGTACCTATAAGCTTATTTGCTCCAACTATTTTAACAACTTCAATTGTTTGTTGATAATTTATTTGATTAGAAGGAACCTTTTCACCATTAAAGCGTCCATAAATAATTAATATAGGAACGTTATATACATATCCTATATAGCATCTATGTACTGGTCCAAAAGAAGTATTTATCGTAACTCGTTTTAACTTAAATTTTTTTATTATTTCATCACTTCTTAAAATAATTACAATTTCTGGTTTAAAATCTTCTAACATAATTCCTCCCTAGCTTTTAAAAAATATTGTAGGCAAATAACCATCATGTACTGAAATTCTATCTTTTTTTAAAATTTTAATTTGTTCCTTATTTAAAATATCATTATTTTCATAAGGACAATAAGGATCTCTTTTTAAGAGAGTGTTATACCATAATAAACGTCTATCAAATACTCCTCCTCTACAAGAATTTTTTATTTCACACTTTTCACATTCCTTAGGTATGGGTGCTTCAATAAAATCATCAAATTTTATCGTGGATAAAACATTTTTTTGTTTAATATTAAACTTATTTCTATAATTTTCACTTATCAAGTAAGTTGAGGGACAAATACTACCATCGGCTAATATTCTTATGCTATTTATACCAGTATTTTCCTCAATATTAGAATCTTTAGCATACATGTTACCTAGCAATATATCATTTATAGAAATAACTTCATATTTATTATTAATATATTCTAAAGTTTCTATTAAAGTTTTATAACTTAAAATAAATCTCTCATTTATTGTCATATCTTGACTTACTGGTCTATATATATTTAATCTTAGCAAAGCATTGTAAGCTTTTGCAATTTTAAATAACCCATCTATATTTTCTTTTGACATAGTATCTTCAATTCCAACAAAAACTATTGTAGCTTTTTTATTATCTTTTTTTAACATTCCTAAAGTATTTATAGCCCAATTATACGCTTTATTTTGGCCTCTAAAATAATTATGTTTTTCAGGAGCAGAAAAATCTAAAGATACATCTACTTCATCAATACATTCTTTATAAATATTATAAAATCTCTTATTTAAACTTACTTTTTCGTATAAATATCCATTAGTTGTTAAAGATTGAGTAATTTTTGGATAATTGTGTCTAACATATTCTATAAATTCAAAAAAATCATCATCTATTACATTTTCTCCAGTTCCATAATTAATTGAATCAATTTTTTCATAATTTTCATCTATGAATTTAA
Organism: uncultured Bacilli bacterium; assembly: GCA_947626515.1. GTDB lineage: Bacteria > Bacillota_I > Bacilli_A > RF39 > UBA660 > UMGS1124. The sequence continues at coordinate 13,227 of CANQSL010000010.1, read as the reverse complement.
TCCAATCATTTATAGTAATTTCTTTTGTTAATTGTCTAGTTTCCTTACTATAACAAAATTTACAATTCATATTACAGCAATTTGTAATTCCCCATCCTATATTAAATTTCACTTTTTTCACCTCAAAAAAAGTATATAACGATTTATGATATAAATCAATTATATGCTTTTTATACTGCCTATAAAATTCTTTTATAGTATATTTTTAAAAAAATCTAATAAATTCTTGCACAGCTGGTGTCATTAAAAAGTTTTTGTATAATAAAAAGATATCAAATTCTGGAAAATCACAAGTAATATTTATCTTTTTTAAATTTGGATATTTTTCTATAGTTTTTTCGAATAAAAATCCTATACCAATCCTTTGATCAACCATTTCAGCTATCATATCACTTGTTGCTATTTCAAAAGTTGGATCAAATAAAACCTTTTCTTTTTCAAATACTGAAATAAGCATTTTGGTACTGCTAGAAGTTCTTAATGGAACAATCAAAGGATAATTAGATATATCTTTTAAATTAATTACTTTATTTAGGAGTTCCTTATTATTAATATTACATGCTAGTGCACATTTTTCTTTTGTTATTTTTTTTATAACTAATTCTCGATTTGTCTCTTCGAGTGGAGAACAATCAACTATAATATCTATTTCATTCAAATTTAGAAGTCTAAATAATTCCTTTGTCGATTTGCATATAACTTTAATTTTAATATTAGGATACTTATTATTAAATTTTTTAATTATATCAGTTAATAAAAAAACTCCAATATGTGACGGAATACCAATTGATATTTGACCTCTTCTTAAGCTAATTAAATCATTTAACTTTTTTTCACCTATTTTTATACTATTTAAAGCTTCTTCCACATATGGTAATAATTGTTCTGCTTCTGGTGTCATTATTAAAGTATTTCCACGCTCAAATAAAGTAACGCCTAATTCAATTTCTAATTTTTTAATATTGTAACTTACACTTGGCTGTGTTAAATTTAATATAGATGCTGTTTTAGAAAAGCTACCATTTTGACATACTAAATAAAATAACTTATATAAAGACAAATCTGCTAAAATTTCATTATCTTTCATAAATCATTTTTGCAATATATTTTTATAATATTACAAATTACTCCTTTCTTATTTTTTATAATAATATTTAAAATAAATACCGTAAATATAATCTCTTACGGTTTTTTAATCTTTTGTTTATTTAAAACATACTTAATAGTTTCCATATCAAAATCTTGACTATTTATTTCATTATCTAAATATTTTAAATTTTTTGTTATATTATAATTTTCTAAAGTATTCCTATATTCTTTTAAAATATTTAATAACTTTTGTTTATTCTCATAATAAGCTTCATTAGACATAACGTTGCTTATATCCTGTTCTATTTCATGACTCTTTTTTTCATAATCTAAAGTAATTATATTTTCTAATTGATTAGTAGCTTCATCTTTTTCTTTAATTTTATTTTTACAAATTTTATTTGATTCAATTAATCTTAAAACAAAATTTAAACAAAAACTTGCAGTTAAACCTCCCATTATAAGAAACGGAGTAAATAAATTAGGATATAAACTTCCTCCTAATATAATTGCAATTAAAACCAAAACTAAATTTGCTAAAATTACACCATTATTACCTTTTTTTATCTCTTCATATGTTAGTTCAGCTTCCAAAGCATTTATTCTATTCAATAATTCATCTTTAGACATATCATAAAGTTCTTTTTCCATATTGTATTTTCCTTTTCTTATAAATTTTATTAAATCACATTTATTTATATTAGTCAATTAAAAATAAGCAATTAAATTATTGCTTATTAAAAATTTCTTTAAATAATATTTTTGCTTGATTTACGCTTTCCATATCTGGATCCATTACATATACTCTATAGCTTCCAGTTGAATATGTTGTATTAAATTGATCTTTACCTTCTGTTGTAAATGTCTTAACTTCCCATTCAGTATTAGATTTTATTTGTTTTTTTATCAATTTAGTTATACTCTTTTGATCAATATTAGTAAGCATATAATTAGACATACTACTCAATAATTTATTATAATTAACTATAATACTTGGACTCATAGCTTTATCCATTATACCATTTAAAACCAATAATTGATTTTTAATTCTATCCCTATCACCATTTTGAAGAGTATGTCTTGTTCTAGCTAAAGCTAAAGCTTGTTCACCATTTAAAGTTTGCACTCCCTTTTGTAAACATACTCTAGCTGAAGATCTTGCAGAAGTTTGTTCACAAAAACTTAAAGGAACATCAACTGTTATACCATTTAAACTTTCTACGATATTAACAAATGTCGTAAAATTAACCCTAGAATAATAATCTATATTTATATCATATAACTGTTCCAAAGCTCCAATAGATTCCTCAATTCCATAAACTCCAGCATGAGTAAGCTTATCTTTAGCTTTCTTAGTTGGCAATTCTATATAAAAGTCTCTCGGAGTATTTACCATTAATATCTTCTTGTCTTTTGGATTAACCGCTACTAAAATATTAACATCACTTCTGGCTTTAGAAGCTACTTTTCCAGTAATATCTATTCCACTTATATATATTATAAAATTATCTTTTGAAACATCTTTATCACTATCTAATGTCTTTACTTTAGTCGTAATAGTTACAGTATAAATTTTCTCCAAATCTTTATATTTTTCATTATCTTCCAATAATATATCCATATTAGAATCTAAAGCAAATATTGCATCAACTTCTTTAGATAATAAAGAATCTAACGATTCAGTCAATGTATCAGTTTCAGCCATATTAAATTCGATCTTTGTAGATAACTTATCTATAGCTTTGCTCATACCTTCTTCATCTTTATTAGTTACAGATATTATTAAATCATTTAAATCCTTAACATCTTTATATCCACTATCTTTCAAAACATATAGTGAATAATTATCACTTCTTATACCTCTATCTAATATATTAGAAAAGAAAGAGAAGGTTCCAAATGAATATAAACTAATCATTAAAAATATTATTACAAATATAATAGATATAAAAGAAAAAATACTTTTTACCCATATCTTTAACTTTTTATTATTTAATAATTTAAATAAAGCCAATACTATTAAAATAGTTACAACTATAAAAATAGATAAATATTCAATTGGAAGTATATCAAAATAAATTATTAAACCAATAGATAATAAAGCAGTTAAAATTAATAAGATAGATAAAATATTAAAAAATTTACGATTAGTTCCTCTTTTTTTGCTACTCTTCTTCATTATCTACCACATTTCTTTCTAAAAGCTCAGTTGTTCCATCTTCATATGTCACAAGTACCTGAATGCCTATAACATAACCATATTTATTATAAGCATTAATTAACTTAGTAGTATATATTGACTTATCAGTATACTTAGAAAAATCCTCCAATGTTAAATCAGTATAAATACTTTCAAAATCTTCAGTATCTTCATACAAAGCCTTATCAAATTTAACAAATAATGTATGACCCAACTTATTATCATTATCACTATTTGTATAATATGTTAAATCTTTTGTTTTTTCACTAACTAAAGAAGCATTTTCACTAACAGTAATCTTACTTTCAGACTCTACACTATTCCCAGCAGCATCGCTAATAATAAGCTTTATATTATACTCTCCAGGAGTTTTTAACTTTTCCATATCATTTTGATCTTTTAAATTTACACTACAAGGCAACGAATAATCCTCACATTTATTAACTAGTATAGATAAATCAAAATCCTCATTTACACCAATAGTAATATTATCAGTAGTAACTACTGGTTTTTTAGTATCTTTTATAGTAATTTTACCAGTCTTAGAACTCTTATTATATTTAACCTTATAATTATATGTTCCAATAGAATTAACATCTACATCATTTAAAATTAACTTATATCTATTAGAATTCTTAACACCAGTCAAAAGATAATCACTAACATCCTTAGATAATTCATCACCCAACTCAATAGTTATATTTTTTAATTTAATAGTATTAGAATTTTTATGATATAAAAAAAAGCCAATACAAAAACCTATTATAAATAATATAATTAAACATTTTATCAATACGTGTTTTGTATTACTCTCTTCATAATAAAAATCATCCATAAATTACACCCATCTAGCAAAATATATATTTCTTGTATAATATTCCTCATATTTATCAAAAAGAGCAATTATACCATTTACAATACTTTCTAATATATTAGCATCCTTTTTTACTCTTATTTTAAGTAATCCACCCTTAATTTCTTTTCTAAAAGTATAATCTTCAATATACTTATTTAAAATACTATCTAATTCTTCTATTTTCTTTAAACTTTCAGCATTATTTTCATCAATACTAAAAATATAATCTTCATATATATTAATTAACTTTAAAGAGATATAATCTCCTTCATCTACTTCATAATTCTTAATATTATAAAAATTTGGACAATGTTTCAATATAATTTTATTCTTCTTCATATTTACTACCTTCCGTATCTTAATATAATTATAATACTATATAAAAAAAAAGTCTATACAATAGACTTAATTTTTTAATTAAATTTGTTTAAAGAAATTCTTTTTCTTTGTTATTATATAAATTCCACCAGCAATTAACCCAATACCAGCAAATCCAATAACATAAGATATTACACCAGTTGGAGGATTATCTTTAGTTCCTTCTTCTCCCCAGTTAGCATATAAATATTTAACTCCAGGACCGTCATCACTTATTTTATCTCCAGCTTCATAACATTTCTTTCCTTTAGGATCTTCACACCATCCCTTGAATGTATATCCACTTCTTTTTGGTTTAGTTTTAGAAACAGTAATCTTTGTTCCTACTGGTTCTGTTTGTGAACTAGGTAATCCAGAAACTGAATTATCATCAACGTTTCCATCATATTTTAAAGTCCATACTTCAGTTGTAGGATCATCTGAAGATACATTTGTAGGACATACTGTATATTCAACATTGAATACAAATGGCCAATAATATTGGAATGCATAATATGTTTTACCATCACTTTCAAATGGTCTTACTTCTAATTGAGACTCACCTTCAACTGTTTCATTAACGTCAATTTTGTCTGCATTTACACTTATTAAATAAACTGTTTCATCATTGTCTTCTTGACCATTTTCTTTAAATTTAATAGAAACTATATCTGAATCTTCTTCTTTTTTTATTTTTTCGTCGACACCACTACTAGTTCCAGATGCAGCTTTTGTTAAAGTATCAAGATCTACTTCTGCTAATCCGTAATTTACTGCATCACTATACGCTTTAAAGCTATTTTCTAATTTGTCTTTTGAAGTACTGAAGTAATAAGCATTTTGACCTAATACTATATAATAGTATGCTTGATCAAAAACTTCAGCCTTGTCAATTTTTCTAGTGATACTTAATGGTAAGAAGTATTCTCCTTCATCTTCCCATAATCTATTATCGTCAAGTGCACCTTCAACATCACTTAATATATCATTTAAATAGTCAGCACTCAAATCTTCATTTCCATCGCTAAATTTATAGCCATCTCTATCGCTTCCACCTTCAAATTTTGCAGTACCGATTGATGCCTTCATTTCATCTACTGCATCTTTACTAAAGGCATATTGATATGAATACTCAACTCCATCTTTTGGATCAGTTTTTTCCCAATCCATTATTTCCATAGTACCAGTTGCACTTTGTCTTGCCCATACGCCGTGTATCAAATCAGTTATAGTATCATAATAATCTTCTTCACGTTTAGCTGGCGTACTTACTAATGCTCCACCTTTTAAATTGTATTCTGAGCATCCTCTTCCTGTTTTAGTATTACAATATTTTGCTGATCTCTTAATTGAACCACTTGATTCATTTTGTGAAACAACTAACCTGTTATATCTATCCCAATAATTTAATAAATCATCTGGATATTTATCATCATCATATTTACTATCAGTTTTATCAGATAAATTATAAAAATCAATTGATTCAACTGTTACCTTTTCTCCATCTGTTGCTGTATCAAAGACAAATGGGAAGTTAGTATATGTTGTATATCCATCGGTATAATAAGTTTTCCCTGTAGTACTATCATATACTTTTCTATCACTATCATAAGCTTGTGCTGTAGAAAAGAAATCTAAGAAGAAATAAGATTGTAGATGTCTAGTACAACCATCTTCTAAGGCATTTACAACAGGAACTTCTACAAAAGGAACTAACATTGCTATTATTAAACCAATTACCCCAACTTTGTTTATTATGTTCTTCATAAAATCCTTCTTTCTAGTGAAAGCATAACTTCTATTCTAGTTATACCCTACCTATACTAAATTATAACATAAAATTTAATTTTGAAAAGTTTTTTTTGTAAAATTTGTAGAAATTTAAAAACTATGGACGTAATTTGTCAATAGCTTTACATTTTATTTATTTTATCTATTATTTTATTAACTATATTATAAGTTATTTTATAAGTTTTATTATCTATATCTTTTATTGGATTATATTCTACAACATCTATTGATTTTACATTGTCAACTTCTAATAATGTATTTAATATTTCATAAGCTTCATCTATATTAATTCCATTCTTTGCAGGAATAGATACTCCTGGTGCAATAATAGGATCTATTACATCTATATCATAACTTATATGTATTCCTAAAGTATCTTTACTAGCGATATTTATTGCTTTTTTTGTAATATTAGCCGCTCCATATTTTTTTATATCTTCTGTTGTAAATACAGTTATATTAGCATCTTTTAAATTTTTTATCTCTAGATCATCTAAATCTCTTGCACCAATTATTACTGTATTTTCATATGGATAATAATTTCCTTCATGAAATTCTGATAATAACATTTTTTCATATCCAGTTATAACAGCTAAAGGAAGTCCATGAATATTTCCAGTTAATGTAGTCTTAAATGTATTAAAATCTCCGTGAGCATCTACCCATATAATACCTAATTTCTTATATTTTTTTATAGATGCTAAAGCACTCGCTATTACTATAGAATGATCTCCTCCTAAAGTTAGAGGTATATTATCCTGTTTTAAAATATTACTTACTTTTTCATATAATTCTTTATTAAATAAATTAACAGTACTTAAGTTCTTTTTTAAATTATTTTTATCTTTCTCTTTAGTATCACAATTTTTATTAACTACATATATATCATTTATTTTTCCCCTATCTAAGTTTTTACATATATTTATCGGCCCTATATCAGCTCCATCAACATGCACTCCCAAATCACTTCTAGCTTGAATTATATCTATTTTTTTCATATCAACTTTCTATTAACATATTTCGATGTCATCAAATTTAAAATAGCAGCATAATTTAAATGAAACTCTATTATGTCTCCTACCTTATAATTATTTTTACTATCTGTAACATCTAAAATAATGTGATCACTACTTCCTCCCAATATAATTATATCTTTGTCAAATGGATTTAATCCATCTAATCTAACATCTTGTTTTCCTAAAGCAATTATTGCTCTTTTCCTAATTCCTCTATCTATAAATACACCACTTTCAGAAAAAGAATTACATACTCCTCTTTCTCCCCAAGGAATAGATGGTTTTTCTTTTAATTCTATTATTTCTGCTTTTAGTATAAAATTATCTTTATATAATTCCTCTATATTTTTTTCAAAACATGGTACATTAGCTAAAAAAATAGACTCACCAAATCTTAAATTATTTATAACTTTAGGTAATTTTTCTTCTTTTAATAAATTATAAGAACTAGAATTACCTCCAGAAACTATCTCAAATTTAATATCATGCTTATTTTCTAAATATGATACTAATTGAGAAAATTCATCCATATTTTTACTATTTGGAACTATTTCACCATAACAACTTAAATTAACACCAATACCATAAATATTTATATTACTTAATTTTTTTGTTTCTTCTATTATATAATCTAATTCTTCTTTACTACATCCTTCTCTTAAATCACCTAATTCATACATCAAAATAATATTATGAATCTTATTTTGTTTTTTAGATTCTTCATTTAAAGCTATTATAGTAGAGATTTCTGTATTTAAACTTGCATTAGTATATTTAACTACATCTTCAATTTCACTTATCATTGGTAATCTAATAAGCCACTTTTCAATATCTATATCTTTATATGATTTTAAATTTTCCATTCTAGAATCACATATACAACTTATACCAGTACTAACTATTTTTTCAACTAAAGATACATTATCAGATAATAACTTAGTTACTAATGAAAGCTTTATATTATTATTTTTACATAATAAATTAACTTTACTTATATTATCTAATATATTATTTATATTTATTTCTACAACAGGATACATAATACACCTACTTTTCTTCGTTATATTTTTTTATTGCTTCTAAAGATTTATATTCTATCTCAAAACTCTCTTTAGATATCTTTTCTTTAATATTAACTTTTTTATTTTCCATAGCTTTTTTAATTAATAATTCAGCATACCAAGGATTTTTTACAAAAAGAGGTCCTAACATATTAGTAAATATTAAATTATTATTTTTAGCACCCTCTAATTTATTTTCATATCCATTATTTCCATAACCATATTCTACTTTAGCTAATTCTATATTAGAATCTAATTTAGTATCTATTACTTGAATTTGACTACCATTTAACTCAATATCATTATCTTTTAATTTTATAATTAAATCATCGCCTAAAATATTCTCTCTTTCATAAGTAACCATATCTAATAATCCTAATCCCTCTATTTTAGTACTATCTAATTTAACTATCTCTTTTCCAAAAGCAGCCCCAGTTGTTCCAATTACAATCAATACTTTATTTTTATTAACATATTCTTTTAAATCATCAATTTGTTTTTTTAATGCTTCTATTATATTAGGAACCGTCTTTAATTCTCCTGGATTAAAAAGTAATATATCAGTTTTTTTAAAATCTATTAGATCATCATAATTATCTATTCTATTTATTTCAACTTCTATATTTAACATTTCCGCTACTTTTTTTAAAGCCATAATATTACCACGATCGCCATGTAAACTTAATATGTCTGGATAACACCAAGTTATATTTAATTTTTCCATTTATTCACCCTCTTTTAAATTAGCTACATCCCTTATTAACTCTTCATATTTATGTAACCAAGTTATCAAATAAATATTATCTATATCTATTTTATCTAACTCTTCAAATATAGCTTCATTGCTATCAGTTGGAAGTATTACTATCTTTTCCTTAGGCACTCCAGCATATATTAATCTATTTGCAGTATCATAGCTTACTGCTTTAGAAAAACATATATATTTTTCTATATTAGAATCAATTAATGAATCTAGATTACAATCAAAAGAATAAAACGTATTAGTATAATATGGTTTAAAATCTTCTAATTGTTCTAATCCCAACATAAATATCTTTTTACTTTTATCTTTTGCAATATAATCAAAAGCAGATTGTAATGTTTCTGGATTTTCCTGTTTCATTCTAATATACTTTATTTCTTTAGTTTTATATTTTATAGTTTCTAATCTTCCTGCAATATTTTTAAAAGTTTTAAAAGCTTCTTTTATATCACTATATTTTATATTAAACTCTTTACATACTGCTATAGCAAGTGCATAATTATACATAAAAAATGGTTGACTATATACATATGAATATTTTTCATTATTACATATAAATTCATTATTCTTATAATCTATTTTAGATATTTTATAATTTGGTTTCTTTTCACTTTTAAAACCACATCTACTACATTTAAAATCTCCAACATTATCTATATTGTAATAATTAAAATGTATTTTGCTATTACAAACTGGACAAGGCATAGTTACATCATAAAAACTAGTTTTTTCATATGACTTATCATTTCTAGCAACACTATAATAAATAACATTATCAGTAAATTTTTCAAATGATTTAGCTCTAGCTTCTTCATTATTTACAAATATTCTTACATCTTTATTTATTACTTCTTTAATTTTTTTATAAATATAATCAGGTTCTCCATTTCTTTGAACTTGATCTTTTTGAATATTAGTTATACATATATTTTTAGCAGGTATAGCTTCATATATTCTCTTTAAATATCTCTCATCTGTTTCAAATACAAAAAATTCACTATTTATTTTACCAGTAAGTGTAGAATCTTTAATTAAAGCAGTTGCAACACCAGTAATAAGATTAGCTCCTTCTAAATTAGTAGTTACTTTCTTACCAGCAGTTTTTAATGTATGAACAATTATATTATTTGTTGTTGATTTTCCATTAGTACCAGTTATAAATATTACTTTATCATAATTGATACCTTTAAAATATTTAATAAAATCACTTTGAAATTTCAAAGCTACTTTACCAGCAATCATTGTTCCATTTTTTTTAAAAATCTTACATAAAACTAAACCAAATTTAGTACTCCAAAGTACTATTAAAAACCATAACTTTTTCATCTTAGCTCTCCTTATAAGTATTAATTTTAAAAGATAAACTATTATGATATCTTTAACAAATTTATTCTTCTTTTTTATTATATAACAAAACCTTAAAAAAACAAAGTTTTTGACAATATGTAATTTGATTTTTACTAGATAGATTTTCTAAATTAATCCCAATGAATCCATTATCCAAAGAAGATATAAAAAAAATATTATTATATTCAAATTTTAGTCCACTAAATACTTATAAAACATGAATGTTGAATTTTCATATAATGATGATTTTATAGATTATGTCGCAAATAAAGCAATTGAATTAAAAAGTGGTGCTAGAAGTTTAAAAACTATACTCGATAACATTTTGAGTGATGCTATGTTTGAAATATTTGCTGAAGAATACACAAAAATAAATTTATTTGTTCCAATAAATGAAAGTAAACTATATATACTATCAAAAAAATAATAGATTAGAATTTTACAATCTATTATTTTTTGCTTACTTTAATCTTATTCCATTAACCAATGGTTTTAAATTTCTTGCCTTTACTTTAGGTAACTCTATTTCAGGAATGTCTTCAATCTTTTGAGTTTCAAACTGATTTATTAATCGTTTTAATTCGTAATTATTTTCATTTTTTAGTAAATTAAATAATTTCTCTTCATTATAAAAATATAAATCTTCATAGGAAATAACTTTATTAGAAATTGCTAACTTAGTTATATTAGCAAGCAATTGCATCATATAATTATCTTCATTAGAATGACAATATAAATCAATACTCTCACTAACTTTTAAAACTTTTTTAGCTATATTTAAAGTTTTAAAACCAATTTCTTCTTCATTTTCCTCATTTTTAAATATGGCCAGATCATCAACTATTTCTTTTATATCTTTTTTACTAATATTTTTAGTCCACCCAATTCCGGTCATAATAACACCATCAATTCTATCGGCGCAAACTTTAGGACGTTCATTATCTACAATAGAATATTGTTTAAAATTAATTATATCATCAATATTAATATTATCTTCTTTTAAACATTCAATTAAATATTTATCTCTTTTTAAACAGCATTCAGTAAATTCTTCAGTACTCTCTTGTCTTTCATAATCACTGTTCATATAATCTATGACATGTGAAAAACAAGGAGTACTAATATCGTGAAAAAGACCAGCTAAAGCCATTTTTTTATCTTTAGTTAAATTATAAATTATTAAACAAACTGTCAAAGAATGATCATATCTACTTATATATTCTCTAAAATTATAAATATCCTTAGATGCATAATCCATACCACAAAAATAGCCAATTTTTTTAAGACGCAACAAAGATGGCGTCTTTAAATATTTAAGTAAAAACGTTGGAATATTTGAATAATTTAATTGATTTAAATAATATTTTAAATACAAAATGACACCTCCTTTAATTATATAAAAGCCTCATTTCTAAGAAAGAAGTGAGACTCTTTTTTCTTTTAATTAATGCATTTTTTTTATTAACTTCGGTCCTTGTTGTTCTTGTAAAATAATTTCATCAGGATTTAAAGAAATATTTTTTGGTTCTGGCAACTCTTCTTCGATATCTTTAGTCGATTCAATAACCTGTGATTGTTCAACAACTTCTTCATTAGTTTCTTCAATATTACATAGAATAGTATAAGCTAATTTTTCAAATCTATTTTCCAATTGTGCATATTGTTCTTTTTCTGTTTCTGACATTGGAATAAAAATTTCTCTTATTTCTGAATCGTTTATAGTAGTTTTTTTTAATACAATACTTCTTATACTAGCATTTATTAAATTAATACCAGGAAGCAAAAATAAAATCGTATCCAATATGCTCTTAGCTAGGTTATTTTTATGATTTTTTTCTAAAGATATTTTATTTTGTACTTCATCTAGAGCTTTTTTGTCAATTTTATACCCTCTTTTTGCAATTTCTATAACAGAATTAATTACACCATTAACTCCAATTAATAAACTACCAATAATAGTAATAAGTTCTAAAATAATACCTAAAAATATAATCATATAACACCCCGATAAATATATTATACAATAAAAAAAGAAAAGTAACAAACTTAAAAAAATTAACTTTTAGATATTAAAAACTGCAAATTTTTAGATGTAGATGTTCCAGACTTATTAATATCATAATTTTCATATACTTTTTTTACAACAAGACCAACATTTATACAACATTGTTTTACTTCCTCTATTGAAAAAATCCTAAATGTGTGATAATCAATATATTTTTTACCACCTATTTCAAAAACTATTTTACTTTTCTCAATTTTTTTATCTTTATTGTAATTCCATTCCATAATTCTAGTCATATTATCAAAAGTATCTGATTTAGTTCCTGAATTTTGGGGATTATGTAAATCTATTATTATTCTTCCATCATCTGTTAAAATATTTTTTAAATTTTTAAGGCTTTTTTCTAGTTCTTGCGTATCTTTTAAATGATTTAATACGGCAAACATAGATATTATAACATTATATTTTTTTTTAATATTTAAATCTAGTACATTTTGTAAATAAAGTTCAGAATTTAATCGTGTTTTAGCTATATCCAACATTTCTTTATTAAAATCAAGTCCATCAACTTCATATTCGTACTGTTGCAATAGTGAAGCGTGCCTACCAGTTCCACAACCTATATCGATAATTTTATCTCTTTTATTAATAAAGTATAATAAAAATTCAACTTCTTTATCATATTTTTTATTTTTATAAAATTTATCATAATATTTTGCAAATTCTTTATATTCCATTCTAA
>CANQSL010000009.1 GCA_947626515.1 uncultured Bacilli bacterium | reverse complement strand
TCTTTGTCATGTCTTTTCTGCACAACGTGTTTAATATTACTACACTTTTTTCTTTTTTGCAAGTATTTTTTTAAAAAAATATATCTTTTCCTTTTATTAATACAATTTAAATATTAAAATTAATTAAATCATCAATAGAATTATTTAAAATATATAATAACATACCTTTATCTAATTTACTAAAATTTTGCTTAATATGATTAACAGATAAAAAAACTAAATCTAATCTTGTCATAAGCAAATTATATATATCATTAACCCCAAAATCTTTAAAAAAGTTCAAAGCTTCCATTGTATTATTTTTTTTATAATCTAAATTTTTTATTAAATTTTCACCGTATGCATTAATAATTTTTTGTATCTGCTCATCTGTTAAAGAATAAGCTTTTAAAAAATTTAACATATTATTTATCCATCTCCATTATTATTTTATAAATATTTTCAATTTTTTCATTACTATGAGTACTTTTGTAACCTAATGACTCTTTAATTTGATTTCCAGAACCAATATAATTATTCATATTAGAAAGCAATCTATGTTTGCTTATAATTACATCATTTATATTATAATTATTATCTTTCTTATATTTCTTATCTAATAAAGTTAATAATTCGTGCTTTTCATATAATTTTTTTATATCCTCTTCAGTTAATATTTTATTTAAAAAATTATCGTTTAATTCTATATCTTTTACTTCTTTATTTTTCCATTTTATATAATCATCTTTTATTATTAAAGCTCGAACCAAATCAATATTATCATGTTTTTCACCCAAGCTAATATTCCACTTTCCTTGCTCTATTAAATAATCTATTCTATCGTCAAGATGTTCCATTCCTAAAATTGTATATCCATTATTATTGTTATCATCTGTAAGTTCAATTTTATGAAATTTAAGTAAATCTATATTTTTTAAAATTATATCTTTTCTCAATACAGAAATATTACCTGTATAACAAATTATATTGTATACATTTAAATTTCTTTCGTCTAATTCTTCTAAAAAATGCTTGTTATCATTAATAAAAAATATAGGATAATTTAGCATCAACCTAAATGGTATTTTATATTTTTCTAATAATGAACAATTCTCCATAAAAATATCGTAATTACACATTATATTATATTTGCATTTTTTACTAACTAAATCTTTAACAAAGATAGAAGGAATAATAGAAATGATTTTAGATAAATTACATTCTTCTTTTTTAAATTTAGAAATGACTTCCTTTATAAGATCTATGTTTGAATTAAGTATTAATGAAACTAATTCATCTTTATTTAGTTTATCATATATAATATGTTCAATATCTTGACTTCCTTTTAAATAAGTAGCCAATTCTATAAACTTATCTTTATCAATATATTTTTCCAAATCAGAAATCAAATCAGAATTTAAATCTTCTATATCAACTTCCAAATAATTTAATACGTCTTTAACATCAATTTTTACTTCATTAAATTCTATATTTTTATTTAAGTCTGGTTCCACAAATTTTAAGTTTTTATTCATAATATAAATGTTATATCTATTAACATTCAACATACATTCTAATAGTTTTAAATCCATTTCAGAAGTTTCATATCTTTTTACTATTTCTTCAACAATATCATAGTTTTCAATATATTTTCTATTTTCAATATTATTTAAAATATTATCTATTTTTTTTGAGTAAGATTCATCTTTTTCTGTTCTTAATTCTATATTTTTGTATTTAGTAAAAATCTTATTTAAAGCATCTATACCGTTTAACATATGAAATCTCCTAACTTTCTATCTTTTTTATTATGTTGTAGCTATCTACTAATTGAAGTATGTGTTCTAAATTTGATTCAATAATTTTAGCATCTTCATCTTTTTCATTTTTTATCAATTCTTTAGTTTCTTGATATATTTTAAATAAAGTATTAAGTATAGGGATTTTTTCATACATAACAATATCGTCTTCTGTTAATTTTAAATTAGAAATATTTTCATCTTTTGCATTAATAATATTTAATGATTCTTCAACTAATTCTGGAGTAATCTTATTAATTAAACTTTCTTCTTTTTTCAATATTGTTTCTGCAAAAGATAAAATTTCATCATCATTATATTCTGCTTCTTCATCGCTATCCTTTTTGCCAAGCTCTAAATTTTTTTCACCTATATATTTTAATAATTGCCATTTTTCAGAAGTTATTATCCCACTCTTTTTTAGTAACTCATTGAACTCTTCAATATTATATATTGGTTTAACCAACTTATTATTTTTAAAATTAGATAAGTATTTTTTATATAAATTATCACTAATTTTTAATGAATTATAATATTCTTTATTATTATCATTAAAATCTTTAATATATTCTTTTATATATTTCAATTGTTCTTCTAACCATTTGACATGTTTTTCTAAATCTTTTTTTGGTTTTATATTTGTTTCTCCATCACTTATAATCTTTTGATTTACTTTAATTGCAAGTGATGCATTAAAAAACATTTTTATTTTTTCATCTGGGTCTTCAAAATTTAATATTTCTAATACTTTTATAAAATCATCTTTTTCTATTAATGCTAGATCTTCCCCTTTTAATTCATCAATACTTTTTAGAGTATTCAAAGTAAGTATTTTTTTAATAGAATTAATTTTTTCCATTTTACTTTCAAACTCTTTTAATTGCAATTCAACTGTTTCTATCTTTTTAGTTAATTCAGTTACAAAGGATTTGATATACATCATATCTAGCCTCCCTACTATTTTAAAGTATATCATAATTTAACTTTATAAACAACTGTTTGGTATTTTGTAAATTGTTTTATTTACATATGTAACTTTTATTATTGATGAAGTTAAAAATATAGATTATAATAATAATTGGTGAATAATATGGTTGTTTTGAAAAAGAAAATAAAAATTATTCCTTCTCTTCCAGATGAAAAAAAGGAAAAATTTTCGATAGTTGGTTTTATTATTACTATTATTTTTTTAGGTATGTTAGGAGTTGGAGGATATTTTGCATACAAATATTTTTTACCATATATCAATGCTGTAGATATTAATAGAATAGCTGGAAAAAGAGTACTATTAACAGATTGTAATACACTAGATTATGTTATTATTTCTCAAGATAAATCATACTCGCTTCAACTAACTAATGATAAATGTGAAAAAGAATATTTTGAAGGTAGTATAACAGTCAAAAATAACGAAATTATTTTTAATGATCAAATAAAAGGAATCATAGATTCCAGCAATAATATAGTAATTAATTCTAAAATGTTTATTAATGAAGAAGAAAAAAGTTCTAATGAAATTTAGAACTTTTAATATACTTCAATATTTTTATTTTCTCTTTTTAAATCTCTTTCTTTAATAGTCCTTCTTTTATCATACAATTTTTTTCCTTTGCATAATCCCAATAAAATTTTAGCATTATTTCCTTTGAAATATAATTTTAAAGGAATTAAACTATATCCATCTATAAAAACTTCATTTTTTAATTTCAAAATTTCATTTTTATGTAAAAGCAACTTTCTTTCTCTTCTATCTGGAACATTATATCTATTACCTTCTTCATATGGAGCAATATACATATTTATTATATATATTTCATTATTTTTTATTCTTGCATAAGTATCTTTTAAATTAGAGCTTCCCTTTCTTATCGACTTTACCTCTGTTCCAGTAAGTACTATGCCCGTTTCTATTTCTTTTAAAACTGTATAATCATAATATGCTTTCTTGTTCTTTATCTCTATCATTTTCTTCATCCCCCACTAATTCAAAATCTATTGTTTTTGCTTCTTTTGAAGCTGCCACAACTTTAACTTTGACAGTATCTCCAAGCGTATACTTTTTCTTTGTATTTTCTCCAATTAAACACATTAATTCTTCTACTAAATTATAAAAATCACCTTTTAATGTATTTATATGTACTAATCCTTCTACTAAATTATCTAATTCGACAAAAAATCCAAAGGATTCAACACCTGTAATAACTCCAGTATACTCTTCTCCAATATGTTTTTCCATATATTCAGCCATTTTCATATCAGTAACTTCTCTTTCTGCAGAAACAGCAGCCTGTTCTCTTTCACTACACTGACTAGTAATATAATCCAAATTATTTTCATAATAATCAATTGTTTCATTGTCAATTTTATGTTCATACAAATATTTTCTAAGTAATCTATGTACTTCTAAATCTGGATATCTTCTAATAGGAGAAGTAAAATGTGTATAACATTCACTTCCCAAGCCAAAATGTCCAATATTTTCCTTCTGATATACTGCTTTCCTCATACTTCTCAACAACATACTTGAAAGTGTTTTATATTGTGGAACATCTTTTAATTGTTCTAACATTTTTTGCATAGTAACAGGTGTTATAGATTTTAAATTACCATTTAACTTATAACCTAAATTACTTACAATATTTACAAATTTATCTATTTTTTCAGAATTAGGAACATCGTGAACTCTATATATAAAAGGCAAATCCATATTATAAATATGAGTTGCTACAGTTTCATTTGCTGCAATCATAAAATCTTCTATTAATTTTTCTCCATCTTCTCTAACTCTCTTTTTAATATCGATTGCACATTTATTTTCATCAACAATTATCTTAGCTTCATCTAAATCAAAATCAATATATCCCTTTCTAATTTTATTTTCTCTCAATATATGTGCTAATTTATTCATTTGCTTTAAAGTATCTGCAAAAGCTTCATATTCTGGATCGATAATATCTCTCATTATAATATCATTTACTTTATCATAAGTCATTTTCTTTCTTGATTTTATATAACTTGGAAATATATCATATTCCTTTACATTGCCCATGTCATCTATTTTCATTACACAAGATTGGGTTAATCTAACAACCCCCTCATTTAAAGAGCATATTCCATTAGATAATTTATGTGGCAACATTGGTATAACACTATCGGCTAAGTATGAACTAGTTCCTCTAGATAAAGCATCTTTATCCAAAAAACTATCCTCAGTAACGTAATAGCTTACATCTGCAATATGTACACCCAAAACATGTAATCCATCTTTATATTCGTAACTTATAGCATCATCTATATCTTTTGTATCTGCCCCATCAATTGTAAATATAACTTCATTTGTTAAATCAGTTCTACCAATTAAATCATTTTCAGATACTTCATTAGGTATTGCTTCTGTTTGTTCCATTGCACTATTAGAAAATTCTTCATAAATAGCATATTTATATGCTATTAATTTTATGTCAACTCCTGGATCATCTTTATGTCCGATTACAGTTGTAACCTTTCCAGCGTATTTATTTTTAGACATTTCCTTTGTAACTGAAACGATTACTTTTGTACCTTCTACTAATCCTTTTGAAGTTTTTTGATCTAACTTTATGTCTAATTTTTTTGTTTCATCTTCTAATCTAACACATACTTTATTATTTTCAATATAAATTTCGCCTATCAAATTATTTAAATCTCTGTTTAGTACTCTCAAAACTTTTCCTTCAACGCCATCCATTGTATTGATTAGTTCAATTAATACTTTATCATCATTAACAGCACCATTTATATTGTCTTTATCAATATATATGTCTTCTCCTCCTGGAACATCTAAAAATCCAAATCCCTTTTTATTTAATATAAGTTTTCCAACTTTTAAATTAGGACAATTTTTATACATTATATATTTATTTTTTTTGGTTTTATATAATAAATTTTCTTTAACTAAAGAATCAATAACATTATTCAATCTACTTAAATCTTCAGGAGTATTTAAAGACAATAAATCATTAATTTCTATTATATCTAATGCTTCGTATTTTGAATTTAATAAATCTATCACTTGTTCTTTCATCATTACCAACCTACCTTATACTAAAATTAGTATACCACAAAAAAATACAAATTATATAAAATTTGTATTTTAATACGTCTATTTAATATAAAGTATAAATGATATTACAAAAAATAATATTCCACAAATAAGAGTCAATCTACTAATTAAAAGCTCAGCTCCTCTTTCTTTTTGATTTTGAAATAAGTCGCTATTACCTCCTGAAATTATTTGAGCACCACTATTTGCTTTATTACTTTGTAACAATACTAACACTATAATTAATATAGATAAAATCAATAAAACTGTTTCCATACAATCACCTAATCACAATTCCTTATTAATCTAACATATATCTAAAATTATTTCAAGTTTTTTTTAACACTTTTCAAAAATATCTATTATTTTAAAAATATTGTAAATAACCACATAAATTACTTTATTAAAGAAAATAAGATATGTTATAATTATAAAGAGGTGTATTCAATGAAAATAGTTGAGTTAACTAAAGAAAAATTTGAAGAATTTGCAGACAATAACCAATATAATAATTATTGTCAAACATCTAACTATGGGATAATCATGTCCGAAACTGGTTTTGACTATTCATTTATTGGATATACTAGCAATGATAATGAAATTTTAGCAGCAGGAATGTTTCTAACAAAGAAAATTGGGAAATTTTATTATGCTTATGCTCCTAAAGGTTTTTTAATTGACTATACCGATTCTGAACTTTTAAAGAAATTTGTTCATAGTTTAGTAAAATACTACAAGAAAAAAAAGGTAATATTTTTAAAAATAAATCCTGAAATTCCTATAGCAACAATTGATCAAAATAATAATTTTGAAAGAACAGCTAATGATAATGAAAATATTTTAGAGGAATTAAAAGCCCTTGGCTTTAAAAAGAGAAAAGAAATAAAACCATTGGAACTTTTACAACCTAAATTAGTTGCTTTAATAAATTTAAAAGAATACGATATTAATAATTTAGATAAAAAATTTAGAAATAAAATAAGATCTACAGAAAATAAAGGTTTAGAAATCGAAATAGCAGATGCTACTAAAATAGATATTCTTTATGAATTTGTAAAAAATATGAAAGATAGATCTATAAATTATTATAGAAATATATATAATACTTTTAAAAAAGATAATCAAGCAGATTTAATACTCGTAAAAATAAATTATGAAAAATATTTAATAAGTTCTAAAAAGAAAGTCGAAGAAGAACAAGCTAAAAATGAAGAATTAAATCTTAAATTACAAAAAGATACTAGCGAAAAAGTATTAAATGAAAAAATGAATAGCGATAAAGTATTAGAAGAATATAAGCAAGATGTAGTTTATGCAACTAAAGGATTAAAAAAAGAAAATGAAACATATATAGCTGGTGCAATAATAATAAAATATAATAAAAAAATATCTATATTTATTGCAGGTGTTGATAAAAATTATAATTATTTAAATCCTAATTACTTTTTGCATAATAAAATACTAGATATGTATAAAGATGAATACGATGTTGCAGATATTAATGGAATTGCTAATGATTTTAAAGAAGATTCTAAATTTGCCGGATTAAATAAATTCAAATTTGGATTCAATCCTACAATTACTGAATATATTGGAGAATTAGATATAATAATAAGTGAGTGGAAATTTAAATTAGTTGAACAAAATAATTTATTATCTGCTGAGTTCACTAAGAAAAAAGAATAATTAAAAAAGATACTGGATTTAGTATCTTTTATTTATTTCTATATCTATCTTTTGGATCTAAAACTTTTTTTCTTAATCTAATCTTTTCTGGTGTAATCTCTACAAGTTCATCATCCTCTATAAACTCTAAAGCTGATTCTAGTGTAAATTCTTTTGGTGGCACTAATTGTATAGCATCGTCACTAGACTTACTTCTTGTATTAGACATCTCTTTATTTTTACATGGATTTACATTTAAATCATTGTCTCGATTGTTTATACCTACAATCATTCCAATATATACATCTTCTTGTGGACCAACTATTAAAGTACCTCTATCTTGTAAATTCCATAATGAATATCCTAATGTCTTACCATTTTCCATAGAAACTAAAACTCCGTTTTTTCTCGTTGTTAATTCTCCAACATAGGGTTTATAAGTGTCATAGCTTCTTACCATTGTACCTTCGCCTTTAGTATTTGTTATAAATGTACCTCTGTATCCAATTAAACCACGAGTTGGAGCACTAAATTCTAAGTGAGTGAAATTTTCTTCTCCAGCTTGCATGCTTTGTAAAATACCTTTTCTTTCTTGAATATCGTTTATAATTGTACTTGCATACTCACTTGGACAATTTACTATTACAGTTTCAAATGGTTCACATTTTACTCCATCAATCTCTTTAAATAAAACCGTAGGTTTTGAAACACCTAATTCATAACCTTCTCTTCTCATATTTTCTAAAAGTACTGATAAATGTAATTCGCCTCTACCACTTACTTTAAATCCATCGCTATTTTCTAACTCTTCAACTTCTAATCCTACATTAGTTTCAAGCTCTTTTTCTAATCTTTCCTTTATATGTCTATTTGTTAAATATTTTCCACTTAATCCCGCAAAAGGACTATTATTTACTAAAAAATTCATCGATAAAGTTGGCTTATCTATGTGTATTGGAGGTAGTGGATCTTTTATACCATATTCACAAACTGTATCCCCAATAGTTATTGTACTACAACCAGCTATTGTTACAATATCTCCATAATAAGCAACATCTTTTTCTACCTTTTTAATTCCTTCATTAACAAATAATTTGCTAACTCTAAAACTTGATTCATTTCCATTATTAGTAACTA
Organism: uncultured Bacilli bacterium; assembly: GCA_947626515.1. Classification (GTDB taxonomy): domain Bacteria; phylum Bacillota_I; class Bacilli_A; order RF39; family UBA660; genus UMGS1124. Next base: position 30,975 of record CANQSL010000009.1, on the reverse strand, counting down.
ACGTTACAGTTTCTCCGCTTTTTATTTTGCCTTTATTAATTCTACCAATACCTAATCTTCCAATATAATCATCATAATCTAATTGACTTATTTGTAATTGCAAATTATCATTTTCATTTCCTTCAAATGGTTTTACTTGCTTTAATACAGTTTCTAGTAAAGGTGAAATATTATCTTCCATTTTGGATAAATCCAATGTTGACTTTCCTTCTTTTGCAATTCCATATACTATTGGAAAATCTAATTGTTCATCTGTTGCATTTAATTCACAAAATAAATCAAAAGTCATATTCACAACTTCTTCAGGACGTGCATCTTTTTTATCGACTTTATTAATAAACAATATAGGTCTCAAATTTTGTTCTAATGCTTTTTTTAATACAAATCTGGTTTGAGGCATTGGACCTTCTGCACTATCTACTAAAAGAATTACTGTATCTACTGTTTTTATAACTCTTTCAACTTCGCTAGAAAAATCAGCATGTCCTGGAGTATCAACTATATTTATTTTATAATCTTTATATCTTATAGCACAATTTTTAGAATATATAGTTATTCCTCTTTCTCTTTCTAAATCATTAGAATCCATTACGCAATCAACTACTGTTTCATTTTCTCTAAAAACACCATTTTGTTCAAGCAAAGCATCAACTAAAGTACTTTTGCCAGCATCAACGTGTGCAACTACAGCAATATTAATTATTTTGTCCATAAAAAAACACTTCCTTTTTAACGTCTAGATAATAATACAACAAAGTGCCATTTTTTGCAAGAAAAATATATTATTATATTGTTTTTATAATTGATAAATAAAAATCAATAAGATATAATTTAGTTAGTATTAAAACTATTGAAATGAGATGCTTATATGAAAAAATTTTTAAAAAATTATTATTTTTTATTTATAACTTTTTTTCTATCGCTTTTTGCAGTTGGCATTATTTATAAGTTACAGAGCGTTGCTCCATTTGGAAGAAATTCATTATTAACTATTGATTTCTTTCATCAATATGGTCCTATGCTTGCTGAACTTTACGATAGAATTAAATCTGGCGAAAGTTTAATTTATTCTTTTAATTTAGGTTTAGGTATTCCTTTTTTCAGAAATTTCTTTAATTATTTATCTAGTCCTTTAAATATTATTATGTTTTTCTTTAAAAGAGAAAACCTAATTATGTCTTATTCTATCATTATTGCAATTAGATGTGCTCTAACTGGTACTACTATGTCTTATTTTCTAAAAAAGAAACTTAATTTTAAAAATAATTATATTATTGGTCTTAGTTTACTTTATTCTTTTTCTTCTTATTTTGCTGCATATTATTGGAATATTATGTGGCTAGATGGAATGATGATGCTTCCTCTAATTGTATTAGGTATTGAAAATATAGTTAATAAAGATAATGGAGTACTTTATACAATAAGTTTAATTATAATGTTATATTCTAATTATTTCATATCTTATATGATATGTATATTTTCTGTAATATATTTTATTGGATACTTAATAATAAAAACTAAAAAATTCAATTTTAAGAAAGTATTTAAAAAGTGTTTAAAATTTGGATTATGTTCATTGCTTTCTGGAATGGTAATGATGTGGGCATTAGTTCCTATGTTTGAAGCTCTAAAAACTACTAACGCAACAATAGGTAGTACTATGCCTACAAGCCAATACTATTCTTTTACATTTTTAGAATTTTTTAAAAATCATTTAACTGGAATAATACCTACAGTACTTGCATCTGGAATTTCAAATGCTCCAAATGTAAGTACTGGAATACTAACAATAGGATTATTAATATTATTTTATTTAAATAAAAAAATAAGTTTTAAAAGAAAATTTGTATATACAACAATGTTACTTATATTAATAGCATCATTTTATATAGCACCATTAGATTATATATGGCATGCATTTCACGTACCAAATGATTTACCATATAGATATTCATTCATATATTCATTTATATTTATAATAATGTCAGCATATTCGTTAAAATATATAAAAGAGCATAAGTATAGAACAGTACTAATAACATATATATTATGTATGTTATTTATAACGTATGTATACTTAAGTAAGTACGATAATATATTAACATCAATGATATATGTAAATTACGCATTAATAACAATATACTTTATAATATATACACTAAATCATTTCTTTAAAAAATTTAGAAAAGTATCTATCTATTTATTTATGTTAACTATAGTTGCTGAATGTATAATAAGTATAAATAATAATTGGGACATTTTACAATATATAGATGAATTTTATGAAGATTATAATAAAATAAATAATTCTATAAAATATATATCAACAAAAGATAAAGATTTATTTTATAGAACAGAAAAAAACTTCATTTTAACATATAATGATGGAGCTTGGTATGATTATTATGGGCTTACAACATTTAGTTCAATGGCATATAATAGTTTAAGCGAATTATCAAATAATTTAGGAATGCCAGGAAATTATATTAATAGCTACTACTATAAACAAAATACACCAATTTATGATTTAATGTTTAATATAAAATACATAATAGGCAATAATAAAGATTATAAACATTACACCAAGTTTTATAACTCAAATGGAACAATTACTTATAAATACAATTACAATATTGGTTTAATGTATGGAGTAAATAGTGAAATTAAAAATTGGAATAATAACTATATTACTCCATTCGATTATCAAAATGATTTTATGTATAAAACTACTAATATAGAAGATATTTTATACAGACTTGACTTAATAACAAAAGATATAATTTATCAAAATGAAGATAAGACAATTGTTAAATTTACATACAAAAAAAATATAGACGATATTGTATACTTTTATTTAAACAATAACTTAGTTGACTATTTTATAATAAATAATACAGCATATTATAAAAATAACGAAAGAATTGAAGATATTGCTATAGAAAATAATATTGATATAAATAATTATATTAGCTATGAAGAACCTTATATTATTACAGAAAATATATCAAATAATGAATTTGACATTTATGTAAGTTATAACACATATCTTAATGAAGAGTGTAATGTATATACAATTAACAATGATAAATTTGAAGAAGCCTATAATATATTAAAAAATAATAAATTAAATATAACATCTTTTAAAGAAGATACAATATTAGCAGAAAGTAATTTAAATAAAGATATGTCAATATATACATCAATTCCATATGATGAAGGATGGAATGTATATGTAGATAATAAAAAGATAAATACATATAAAATTAATGAGAGTTTATTAGGTTTCGATTTAAATAGAGGAATGCATAATATTAAACTTAAATATAGACCTAAAAATATTTACTTATATACATTAATAAGTATTCTTACATTAATAAGTTCAATTATATATTTATTTATAAAAAAGAAAAGATCTAATTAATCATCAATTAAATTAGATCTTTTTATAAATAGTTTATTTATATTCTTTCTAGGCATTAATATTTTAAAATTATTTATAGTATTAAATTCATATGTTTTGTTATATCTTTTTAATTTTTCGCCATCTATACACCAAGCTTTTTTAGGAGCATTTTCAAATTCAAATTTAATTTTATTAGTTTTATAAAATTCTAACCCACTTATATTATTAGGATCATTATCTATTAATAATCTTAAAGTTCTAATAATATGTCTTCTAGTAGAAAAATTACATAATAAAACTTCAAATTGATTATCATCTAATTTAACATCTTTATAAAAAGTATTTACTCCAGCTATTCTATTAGCATTGCTAATTAATATAAATGAAAAATATCCTGTTTTTTTTAATCCATTAACTTCATAATTTACTTTATATGTTTTTATCGGTTTAAAAAAATCTTTAACTCCCTCAAAAATATAAGCAAAATATCCATACTTTTTTTTCAAATATCTAGGAGTATCATAAGCTATATTTACAAATTTTCCCAATCCGGCAACATAAATAAAAGCACTACCATTTACTGTACATATATCTATATCTTGTTCTCTACCCTCTAATAAAGATTTTAAATTTTGTTCAAAACTTTTCCCATAGCCAAACATAGTGCCAACATCATTTGTAGTTCCTATAGGAATATTTGCAAGAAGTAATCTTGTGTTTCTTTGCATATTACCATTTACAACTTCATTAAATGTACCATCTCCGCCAACGCTTATGACTAAATCAGTATTATTTAAATGGCTAACTATTTCAATGGCATGCCCTGCATACTTTGTAGGTATTATTCTTACATTATAACCATAATCATTCAAAATCTTTTTTGCTTTTTTTAAATTTGATTCATTCATAGTATGCCCACTGTTAGGATTATATATTAAAACACAGTTTTTCATTTTTTTCACCTAAACAAGATTATAATATATTTTATTTTTTTGTCAATTTAAAAAATATTTGAAGTTATCTTCAAATATTCTTAATCACCTATTTCAATAATTTTTTTATCGTTTTGTTTTTCTTCTTTAGGAACTACTATACATAATGTGCCATTATTAAATGTAGCTTTTATTTTATCTTCATCTAATTCACCAAGATAGAATGTTCTTGAAAAACTGCCATATCTTCTTTCTTTTCTAATATAGTTCTTATCAGAACTTTCTTCATTAGATTCCTTTTTTGCAGATACAGTTAAATATCCGTCTTTACATTCAATATTGATATCCTTTTTATCAAATCCTGGAACATCTATTTCTATGTTATATAGTCCATCCTTTTCGTAAATATCACATTTCATATCATTTCCCTTTGATGAAACAAAATCGTCAAAAAAATCATCTAAAAAATATTTTCTTGGAATCAAATCCATTATATATCCTTCCTTTCATAATTTAATTATACCACTTTTTTAGCACTTGTCAATATCAAGTGCTAATTTCTATATTATAATATGTAAAAAATCTATAAATATACCTACAATTAAACCAATTGTATATAAAATACTAACTATTTTTAAATTATCTTTAAGATTTTTGTTTGTTCTAAACAATACTAATAATGCTACACCACTACCTGTTAACAAACCTGATAGGCATGTTCCTAAGCTAATAGTATTATTAATAAATAGTTCAGTTAAAAGTATACTTGCACCACAATTTGGTATTAAACCAAATAATGAACCAATAAATGGACCAAAAATATTGTTTTTAAAAAATATCTTTTCTATATTAGTAGTAGAAACACAACTAAATAGTATATTAATTATAAAAGTAGAAATTAGTATATAAATAAAAGTTTTAAATGTATGTACGATACTAGAATTGAGTAATCCATGTTCACAATGACAATGTTCTTCTTCACATATATTATAATTAAATTTATTTTTTTCTGAACTTTTAAATATAAAATCTAATATAAAGCCAAATATAATTCCAACAAATAATTTTATGATTAAAAAAATTAAAATTATTTTAATATCAGTTTTTTCACTTAGCATTATAGGTAACATTTCATCGCTAGTAGATAAATAAATTGCAATTAAAGTACCTAAGGATATTATTCTTGTAGTATAAAAATTTGTAGCTGCTACAGAAAAACCGCATTGTGGAAAAATTCCCAATAAACTTCCAATTAGAGGACCAAATTTACCGGATTTTCTTATTATTTTTTCTGTTTTATTTTTAAATTTATGTTCAATTAACTCAAGTATAATAAAAGTAAACAATAGAAAAGGAATGAGCTTTATTCCATCTAATAATGTATCAATTATTATATCTTTCATATTTATCACCCCTTAAATATAGTACAAATTATAACTTTATTATAATAAAATGTCAATTTGAATTTAAAAAATAGACATTAGTCTATTTTGATATTAATTCACATATTATATTGCTAATCTCTGTAGGATTTTCAATTGTTAATCCCTCTATTAATCTAGCTTCTGAATATAACACTTTACTATATTTTTTAAGTTCTTCTTTATCAGTTTTATATAGCTTTTTAATTTTATCTGCAATAGGATGAGATTCATTTATTTCAAGAACGACTTGAGCATTTATAGATTCATCTCCAGGCATAGAATTAATTACTTTTTCCATCTCTACAGAAATATTTCCAACACTTGTTAAGCATACTGGATGAGTCTTTAATTTATTAGTAAATCTTACTTCATTAACTCCAATTTCATCTTTCATTAATGTTAATAAATCTTTATTTTCTTCATTTAATTGCTTTATCTCTTCTTTATTATCTTCCAAGTCTAATTCAGCACTACTAACATTTTTAAATTTCTTTTTATCATATTCAACTAAAGCATTTAAAGTAAATTCATCTACATAATCAGTTAAATATAATATTTCATAATCTTTATCTTTAACTTGTTCTACCTGTGGAAGACTATCTATTTTCTCTATAGATTCTCCACTTGCATAATATATATCGTTTTGTCCTTCCTTCATATTTGAAACATATTCTTTTAATGTTATTAATTCTTTTGTTTTTGAAGATGTAAACATAATTAAATCTTGTAATTTTTCTTTATCCATTCCATAATTATTATAAATTCCAAATTTTAAATTAGTACCAAATACTTTAAAGAATTTAGTATAAGTATCTCTGTCATTTGCTAACATGTCAGCTAACTCTTTTGAAATTTTAGTTTCTATATTTTTAGCAATTAAATTAACTGCTTTAGTTTTTTGTAACATTTCTCTTGAAATATTCAAGGAAACATCTTCAGTATCAATAACACCTTTGACAAAACTAAAATAATCCGGTAATAATTCAGGACATTTATCCATTATTAGTACTCCATTAGAATATAGACTTAAACCTTTTTCATATTCTTTCGTATAAAAATCATATGGAGCATGACTTGGAATAAATAAAAGCCCATTGTAGCTTACTACTCCTTCTACAGATGTACTAATAACTTTTAAAGGATTTTCGTAATCATAATAAGTATCACAATAATAATGATTATAATCCTCATCCTTAACTTCTTTTTTACTTTTTTTCCATATAGGAATCATACTATTAATTGTTTCTATTTCTTTTACAGTTTCAAATTCATCTTCATCATTTTTATTCTTTTTATCTTTTTTATGTTGATGAGTCACTTCCATTTTAATAGGATATCTTATATAATCACTATATTTTTTTATTAAATCTTTAATTTTAAATTCTGTTAAATAGTCACTATACTTTTCATCTTCAGTATCTTCCTTAATATGAAGTATTATATCTGTACCTATATTAGTTTTATCGCATTCTTCAATAGTATAGCCATCTAAACCTTTAGAATTCCATCTATATGCTTTGTCACTTTCAAATGATTTTGATATAACAGTTATTTCGTCACTTACCATAAATGCTGAATAAAATCCTACACCAAATTGTCCAATAATATCTATATCTTTTTTCTTAGTATCATTTAATTCTTTAAAGGCAAGTGAACCACTTTTTGCAATAGTACCTAAATTATTTTCAAGTTCAGCTTCAGTCATACCACAACCATTATCACTAACAGTTATAGTTCTAAGTGTTTCATCAAAATTAACATTAATTTCTAATGATTCTTTTTTGATTTTTACTTTCTTATCTGTTAAAGATCTATAATATAATTTATCAATAGCGTCACTAGCATTGCTGATTAATTCTCTTAAAAATATATCTTTATTAGTATATATTGAATTAATCATTAAATCTAACAATCTCTTTGATTCTGATTTAAATTCTTTTTTCTTCATAATTATCTCCTTTAGTTATATATATGTTATAACTCCATTCTTAGCACATGTCAAGTTAAAGTGCTAATTTTTTATATTATAAATTAAATAATAATTCTCTTTTCCCATTCACTTATAATTTTTCTAATCTCTTCAGTTATTTCTTCATTATATTTCATTTTTGCTTGAACAATCTTTTTATTTTTTACTTCTATAGTTACTAATGATTTATTTACATTATCTTTATATCTCATAAAATATATTTGACATTTATTTTCACTATAAGGTTTACAATAAGTTTTTACACAATTTGCCATTTGTGATGATTCATCTATTAAACTATCTATACTATTTGCTGGAAATATAATATATTTATCATCAATATATTTATTTTTTTCTAATTTTATAGAAAGTTTTTTTATTCTTTCATCAATTTCCGGATCTTTACTTATTTCTAATTCTTTTATTAATTTATTATGTGACTCTATTAAATTTTTAGGAAATAAAATATTTTTGTCTTTTAAATCCATATTTAATTCTTTAGAAGCTGAAATATAATCAGCATATTCATATAAATAATTATAATCTAACTTTTGATTATCCATATATTCTTTTATTTTTAAAATATCAGCATAATCTTTTAAAAAACTTAAAGGTCCATTATAATCACATACAAAATCAAGTATTTTTTTATTAGTAGTAGGATACAATCTTAAACTATATAGTTCTAGCAATGATATATCTATTTTTTGCATAAATTTATAATATTTTTTATCTATTCCAAATGTATCATTAAAATTACCTTTATAAGTTATAGAATCAGCATCTATAGCTAAATTATATAACTTCATTTTAACTAAATACTCAAATTCTTTAATATATATAGGCAAATAAGTAAGCAATTTCAAATTAACTAAACCTGTTTTAAAATAATCTTTTAAAGTCCATATATAGCTGTATTTATAAAAATCATATTTTTTTAAATCTTCTAGATTCTCTAAATATAGAAAACTCTTTTCTCTAAATGTTTCAAATGTATTAAAAATATCGTCATCAAAATCATATTCTGTTTCACTATCGCTTTGAAAATAATCTATTATTTTTTTATACTCATTAAAATATATATATTTATTTAAATTTATATCAAATAATCCATCTTTTTTAACCTGATAAATCTTTTCAATACTATATTTATTAAATTTTTTAAGCATAAAAGAATTAGGATTATCAAATCCTATAGTATTATTGATAATATATAAAACTAAGTAATCTTCCTTAGTATCAAAAATATAATAATTTATTCGATGTCTACATTCTTTAATATTTGAAACATTTAAATTCATTTTATATTTTTCTATTTTATAATATTTAAATAATTTATTGCAGTGCAAACAAATATTTTTATTTAATTTTTTAAAACATATAGGACAATATAATTTGTTTGTATTTATGTCATTAATTACTAGTTCATTATTAATACTATTTAAATAATCTAATATTTTAAAAGGTATATTTTCTATATCTGTTATTATATTTAAATCATCTATTATATTTTTAAAGTCATTATCATATTTTAATTGCATAATTTGCCTTATTTAAGCTTATATTTTAAAACTTTAGCATTCTTTGTAGCTAAATTTCTAATATATCCTTGTTTATCGAATCCATTAAAATATGTATTAATAATATTTATAGTTCCACCATGTGTAACTAATAATATATTTGAATTTGAAGTTTCTTTTAATTCATTTAAAAATAAATAAACTCTCTCATAAAAATCTTTAATTGGTTCGATTCCTTTATATTTTTTATTTACCTCATAATTAAAAAGTATTCCTGATCGTATAACTTGATCATCATTCAACTCTTGTTTTTTCTTGCCTTCATATTCACCAAAATTTCTCTCTTTCAAAGCTTCACTATATTTAATTTCACAATTTAATACTTCATTAATAATATTTGCAGTTTGAATTGCTCTTTTTAAAGGTGAACATATAATTAAATCTATTTTATAATGTTTCAAATAATCTCTAGTTTCTTTGGCTTGTTTTATACCTTCTTGATTTAAAGGAATATCGATACTACCTTGTATTCTATTTTCTTTATTCCAATCTGTTTCACCGTGTCTTAATACAAAAATATCCATATAGGCCTCCTAACTACATTATATATTATATTAATTTAAAATTAAATAAAAAAGACTTGATTAAGTCTCTTAATAATTTTCTTTTTTAATTTCAAAATATGATTGTGGGTGAGAACATACTGGACATACTTTTGGAGCACTTTTTCCAACAACGATATGTCCACAATTTCTACACTGCCATATCTTATCTCCATCACGAGAAAATACTATTTCATCATCAATATTTTTAAGAAGTTTTCTATATCTTTCTTCATGTTCTTTTTCTATTGCAGCAACGCCTTCAAATAATTTTGCTATTCTATCGAAGCCTTCTTCTTTTGCAACTTTAGCAAATTCATCATACATATCTGTCCATTCGTAGTTTTCTCCTTCAGCAGCTGCAAGCAAATTTTCTTTTGTAGTAGGAACACTTCCTCCATTTAATTCTTTAAACCACATTTTAGCATGTTCTTTTTCATTATTTGCTGTCTCTTCAAATATTTCTGCAATTTGTTCATATCCTTCTTTTTTTGCAACTGATGCAAAATATGTATATTTATTTCTAGCTTGACTTTCTCCAGCAAAAGCAGCCATTAAGTTTTGTTCTGTTTTACTTCCTTTAAGTTCCATATAAATCCTCCTATTTTAAGAACATATTGTTCTTAATTAATTTAAGTATAATATATATTTAATCTTATTTCAATATAAAAAATTACTTTAAATTGTAAAGAAATATAATTTAGTTTATCAACTTTTTATTTATTTCAAGAATATTTTAATTTATATTTATAATACTAATAAAGAGGTTATTTACATGAGTCTAAAAAAATATAATTCCAAAAGAAATTTTAATAAAACTAAAGAACCACCTGAGAAAATAAAAAAGAGTAATAAAAAATTAAGATTTGTCGTACAACATCATTTAGCAAGAAAAGATCATTATGATTTTAGATTAGAACACAATGGTACATTAGTTAGTTGGGCAATTCCAAAAGGTCCATCATATAACACTAAGGATAAAAGACTTGCAGTTTTAGTAGAAAATCATCCACTTGAATACAGAAATTTTGAAGGAACTATTCCAAAAGGCGAATATGGTGGAGGAACTGTAATGATTTGGGATGAAGGCTATTATGAAATAGAAAATTTTGCCAAATCATTTAAAAACGGTTCTTTAAAATTTATTTTATATGGTAATAGATTAAAAGGAAAATGGACTTTAATTAAATTTAAAGAAAACAATTGGTTATTAATAAAAGAAAAAGATAATATTAAAGGTTTTAATGATATTAATAAATTTAAAAAAAGTATTAGAACTGATAGAACTATGAAAGAGATAGAAGAAAATATTACTAATAAAAAAATTAATATAGAGATTAGCAATCCAGATAAAATTATATTTAAAAATCCTAAAATAACTAAATTAGATATTGTTAATTATTATAAAAAAGTCGGTCCTAGAATGTTACCATATATAGAAAATAGAATAATTAGTACAATAAGATGTCCTAATGGCATAAATAACGATATATTTTTTATGAAACATTTAGATAATAAAAATTTAGGTAAAATTAAAGTAAAAAATAATAATAATAAAAAAGAAGATTATTACTATATAAAAGATTTAAATGGACTTATATCTGAAGTACAAATGAATAGTTTTGAATTTCATATATGGGGAAGCAATATAAAAAATATAGAAAAACCGAATATGATGGTATTTGACTTAGATCCCGATGAACATTTAAGTTTGAAAAAAATTAGAGATGGCGTTAAAGACTTAAAAAGCATATTAGATGAATTAAATTTAAAATCCTACTTAAAAACTAGTGGTGGAAAAGGATACCACATTGTTGTGCCAATTAAAGCTAAAGTTAGTTGGAAAAAATTTAGAGATATATCTAAAGAAATTGCAAATATAATGGTTAAAAAATGGCCAGATAAATATACAACAAATATTAGAAAAGAAAAAAGAAAAGGAAAAATTTTTATTGACTGGGTAAGAAATACTAGATCTGCTACAAGTGTTGCCCCATATTCATTGAGATTAAGAAAAAATGGAACAGTTTCTATGCCAATAAAGTGGACTGAGTTAGATAAGATTAAACCTAATGAAATAACTATTAAGTCTGCATTAGAAAGATTAAAAAAAGTAGATCCATGGAAAAATTTTTTTAATTAAAAAATACGAATAATTCGTATTTTTATTCTATTGACGTAAGAATATAATCATAATCTTCTAATTTATAAACTGTCTTACAATATTCACATACACCAGTTTTATTTATATCCATACTTGCACCACAATTTGGACATTTTCTTACTATACCTACATTTTTAGCATCTAATCTTTTTTCAAATGTCAAAATATATTTTTTTTCAATTCTATGATCGTTTATTCCACGTTTATAATCTCCTGTGTCTTTATCAATAATATAATCCATATATCTAGAAATTAACTCAACTTTAACTATTTCTTTATCAGCTAATTTTTCTCTACTTAAAACAGTAGTACTTTTGACATTTAATTCATCATACATTTGACGTTCATTTTTGCTATCTAATTCTTTTATATATGAATTATATTTATTATAGACATCATCATTTATAAAATGATCTACTTCTTTTAAATCTCCAAACATAATTGCAGTAAATAATTTAACAAATACATTATCTACTTTTGTTTTAAATAAAGCTTCATCAAATTCTTTCACAAAATCACTCTTTCTAAACTTATAAATCTTTATATTAATATAGTACTCTTTGATTTTTACATTCTTTTTTACTTAACACATATTTATTAGATAACTTTTCTAACTTACTTCTACAGTATAAACAAATATCTTGTGTTTCATCTTCAATTTTGGCACCGCAATTTGGACATGTATCTAACTTAACATCATTATCTGATTTTAGAAAAGTCATATTATATTCAACTTCTAATTTATGTTTATCATCACCTCTAACAACTTCGTTTGATGTTTCATTTATTACATAATCATACATTTTTATTATCATGGTTAAATTAACTTCAATACTACTATTTCTATTTAAATTGGCATATACCACTTGTGTATCGACAAGTTCAATATCTTTCATTATATTTTTTTGATGTTTTAATTTTAAAACTTTTAATTGAGACTCATACATATTATACATTTCATCTGTTACTAAAGTTTTCAAAGTATCATAATCAAAATTCATCCACGATTCTTGAACAGATTTAAAAATATCAAATGCATTTTGTTTAAACTCTTCTAGCGTTAAAGAAGGATCTATATCTTTAAAGTTATCTGGAGTAATTAAATCTTCTATATCTTTAGCCGGAATTCTACTTGATTGTATTTTCCCTAATTTAGCAAATATATAAGCAAAAACTAAAGTAAGCACTACTAACATAAAAAATGTAATTATCACTACTACTGGATCTGATTGTGAACCACTATAACTTGTATTACTACCATAATCATGATCATTATCATAGCTTGAACTCCAGCTAGAACCACTACTCCAACTTGATCCACTACTCCAACTGGAATCACTGCTCCAAGAGCTTCCACCATAATCATATGAAGTATCCCACCCACTATCAGCTTTTGCATATGTGAAAATTCCAAAACTTAATAACAATATTAGAATTGTAAATAATATTTTCATTTTCATATTTTTACCTACTTTGTTAATTTAAGTATATCAATATTTTATCTTTAACAAAACAAAAATATTATTAATTTACAAAAAGAATACATTATCTTAGTATTCTTTGGCTGTTGCAACTCTTTTTGCTCATTACATAAGAGCTAGAAGTTTTTACTAATTTAGATTTACAATATGGGCAAGTGTCATTACTTATTAAACTTATATCTGCTCCACAATTTGGACAATCATCAATTGAATCTAAAGACTTTACAAATGTTATTATATATTCTACTTCTATTTTATTTTTATCAGTACCACGTATAACATCATTAGTAACCGTACTTATTATATAATCAAACATATTAACAATCATACTAACTTTAATATATATATTATTATCTATTTTTTGAATATCCATTATTTTAACATTATTCAAATGAATATCTTTCATTATATTTTTTTGCTTTTTTAAACTTAAAGTTTTTAATTGAGATTCATATATATTATATAATTCTGCAGTAGTTAATTTTTTTAAATTAGTATAATCAAAATTCATCCATGCAATTTGAATTGCCCTATATATTTTAAATGAATTTTCTTTAAATTTAGCTATATTTAAATTAGAATCTACACTATGAATTTTTTCTTCAGTTAGTTCTGCATTTTTTTGTTTTTCTTTTTCTATCATAGCATCTATATCTGGCATAGGTAATTCTTTTTTTTGTGGCACAACTTTATTAAAACTATAAGTAAGTAAATTATACGCAATTATTATTGTTAGGATAATTGATACAACTTTAACAATATCAACTAATCCAGAAGGTACTGAATAATTAGACGTAATACTTATGTCAGCATTATCACTCTCAAATAATGTCATACTTTCTAATAAAAACAAATTATTTTTGTAATTAACAGTACTAATATTATAATTTATACTATCAGCATTTACTTCAGTAATCATTCCAAAACTAAAAAATAAAATTATAAAACTAACTATTACCCTTTTCATACCTTCACCTTATTATTATAAGTATACCAAAAAAAATATTTAAAAAAAAGTAGCAAAAAATAGTTTTAAATAAATTATAATTTTATTTTAGTATATTTAGAATAATTATCTTTCAAATATTTTTTATTCAATACTTTATTAATACCATATTTACTTAAATCAGTATAAATTTTAGTTAATAATTTCTTCATACAATCTGGCAATTTAGCTCTATCTTTAACTCTATTCCAATATGTTAATTGATATTCTTTTGTCCAATTTTTTCCTTGATAAACTATTCCTGCTGCAAGATTATCACATATCATTTCTAAAAAATATTTAAATGGCATAATTGGAATATTTATTGGTGCATCGTAATCATACCAATATTCATAATGATGTTTATTCCTACCTTTATGATGTAACCATGCTTTAGAATATCCCATATCTTTTTTACAATTACTAATAGGGCTTTTAATTCCACTAAAATACTTAACTCCTTCAAAGAATTCAGTAGGAGAATATTTTGATAAATCGTGAACTAAACCTCTTATTGGTATCCCTACTTTGCAACAAAGTATAAATACTTGAAATCTATGTTTGTTAACCACATTTAAATGTTTAAAAAAATTCTTTATATATATTGTTTTCATTAAAACCTTCCAACTTTGTTTAAAATTTTATTATCTATAAATTTTATTTCTTCATTCATTGCTCTTTTCTCGTATTCGGTATCACTTATGTATACTTTTTTACCAAAAACTTTGTATAAATCATATGCATGTTTAAATTCGTGTATATTTATCAGTGCAGTTTTAAGATCTATTATTTTAGGAACAATAATTTTTATATCAATTAATATATCGTCTTTTTCTTTTCTTAAAACACTATAAAAATATTTATTAGATTCAATATTATCTGAAATAAATAAAATCTTACTTTTTATAAATTCCCAAAATTCTTTTTCATAATTTAAATATTTTTTTATATCATCAAAATTAAAAATAATATTATTTTCCATACAATATTTATTTAATAATTCAATGTCATGCATAATACCCACCTTTTTTAGTATATCATAAAAATAAAAACATCAAAATGATGTTTCTATTTTTTTAAATTTAATTTCATATCATTATCTAATACGGCATTGTTATCTGGAACTAGTTTTTTTGATTTTTTTTCATCGTTTCTTTTAGATAAAACTTCAAATTTTACTCTTGTCTTTATATCTATTAATTGTCTTTCTAATTCTTCCACTAATCTTTCATAATTAACTTTTTTTAAATAAGCTTTATCTATTTTCTTAATATTATCAACTTTTGTACCATATTTACTTCTAACATATATCCTATTGCCCACAAAAGAACCAGCTGCAAAACATATTATTTCAATTAAAGTATTAGTTGTAAACCCCATTATAGCAATTATAGGTATACTAGCTATTATAGTCGTACAAGGAACTGTAAAAAATGATCTAATTCTAGAAGATATTCTTCCCTTTTCTAATTTATTAATTTTTATAAAATCTTCTTGTGCTTTTTTTAATACATTTTTTGCACTTTTAAGTTCTTCCTCTTTAGCATATATTTCATCTAGACTTATTTCATCTCCAGTTTTTTTTACAACTTCTAATCTCCCTTTTTCATCAGATACAACATAAATATCTTTTGTCATCTGTACAGACTCTTTCTTCATAAACACCTCTTTAATAGCTAATATATTAATATTATTTATACCAATTGTCAAGATTTTATTGAGGAATACAATAAAGTATAGTTTTAGCAACACTATATGAATAATGTCTTATATAAAATTTATAATTCAAGTTTAAATTTTTAATATAATATTCTATTTCCCATAAGTCACTACATTTATGATATATACTAATTAACATAATAGGTCTATCTCTTTTTATAGTTTCAGTTGTTCCTCTTATCATAGATTGTTCAGATCCCTCTATGTCTATTTTTATACAAAAAACTTTATCATTTTTAGCTATATTGTCTAAAGTATCAGTATCTACTAAATCAACAGTATTTTCTAACATATTTTTATAAGCATTATATTTGGAATCAACCAAGTGACTAGTACTAGTTTTAGTTTGTTGAAATTCCATTTTAGATTTAACATCACATAACGCTACTTCAAACACTTTATAATTAAATTGATCTTTCAAATTATTTCTTATTTGTTCAACAAAATTTTTATTTGGTTCAAAAATATAAAATCTAGAATTATTTAAATTTTTAAATTTAGCTAAAGTCGTAATAAAATCAGCATTATAAGAGCCCGCATCAATAAATAGACCATTTTGAAATTTGTCCATAAATACTTTATCAAAGTAGCATTTATCTCTATGTTCTCTTAATTCATTAATTAATTTCCCATCTCTTATAAATCTATATTTTAATAATGCAATATACAACTTTTTAGATAAATCATCTTCTAATGATTCATAACAATCTACTATTTTATCTAAATTTTCATAAAAATATTCTTCATCTATATCTTCATAAAAATATCCATCACACATAAATAATCTTTTATCAATATCTTTATCATACTTAATAAATCTATCTCTTATATTATCATAAAAGGATATTGTAACTACAATAGCAATATCTTTATCATTGCATTCTATATTAGGCTTAGTAACTTTATATCCAAAAAATATAGTATTTTTCTTTTTATCGTCATCATCATAAATAGAATCTATTTTAACATCATTTTCATTTAATAATTTAATTACATTTATAGTACCTTCACTAGTTCCATATAAAATTACTTTACTGTATTTTTTTAATTTTAAGACTAATTCACTTATATATTTTTCCTTTTCTTTTTCAAAAGATTTAATTTCAGTAAGTAACTCATCTTTCATACCATCACCAACTAAATTATACAACTATTTTATGGCAAAAAAAAAGAAAAAATTATTTTCTTTCTACTTTAATTTTTTACTTAATTATATAAAAAGCAACTTAATTATTATTAGTTAATTTTAATGATTTATTAATATCTAACTCTATATTTTCTGATACAGGTATTATTTCTTTATTTTTATCTACATCATCAAATATAGTTTTTTTCTCATTTTCAAGTTCTTTTGATATAGTATCAATAACTAATTCAGTAGACATTTTTCTATTGTTTAAATATTTAATTTTTTTCTTATTTTTACTTTTGCTACCATTAAATGAATAATTTATAACTTCTGCGGACGCCATTATTGTCACAACAAAAGAAATTTGATAAGTCATTTGTTCAACAGTTAAAAAAGGTGCAACAAAAAAAGTTAATAAAATAGCAAGTGCAGGTATACCTAATAAAATAAATTTATGCCCAGATTTTCTCATTTCTTCTTTTTCATATATTAAATCTAACTTATTATTTATTTCTGCTAAATAAAGCTTTTCCTTATTTAAATGTTCATAATTATCAGTTAAACTCGAGATGTCTTCACTATCCATCATAAACCTCCTAAATATATAATACTATAATTTATTATTTTATGCAATTTCTTTAGTTAAAAAATATAAAAATATTAAGCATATTAAAAATAAAAAGCTACATATTAATAGCTTTTTACCTTCTTATATCTTAATCTTATCACAACTAATATTATAGATAAAATTAATAAACTTATTATAGATAATACTGTTTTATCATATGTTTGTGGGTTTTTAATATATTGATTTACAAAAGTAATCTTATCATATTCTTTATTATCTTTTACGAATTTTACAGATTCAATAACTAAACTTTTATCTTTTAATTCAACATTCATAATCACCTTCCATGAAGATGAATCATATTGATAATTTTCTAATTTTTCATTAATTTCATTTATTGTAAAAGTATATATTCCAGGTTTATAAAATGTTATTTCGTCAAATGTAGCCTTTTTCTTACCCTTAATAGACAAAACATTGTTCTCTGGCATAATAAGACCGTCTTGATCTTCTGTTTTTAATTCAAATTTAAATATATCATTTGTTTTATCAATATTTTTTATTTGTTTTTCTACTGTTATTCCATATTTTATTGGTTTAACATTTAGATTTATAAAATCTACATTTGTTATTGAATCATTTAGTGTTCCAGTATCATTTTTTGATAATACTGTATCATACTTAGGTACATTCTTTTCTTCTACTGTATATTTAATACCAGAAGGTAAATCTTTTGCAGTCATACTTTCGTTATTTTTTAATTCTATTTCAGCAACACCTTTTTCAAATACCATATCACCATATCTACCATCAATAGTTGCATCATCTAAAGTAATAGTAAAATCATATTTTAAATCGTCATCTTCTTTTCCAATTACAGTTTCAGTTATTTTTAAATCCCCATAAGTTCCCATTCTTAAAGTTCCATTACACATTATAGCTCCACCGCCATAAACTGCTTTAGAAACGTTATTTGTTATTATTACATCAGCCACTTTTACAGCTTTATTTTTATCAGCGTTAGATAAGTGTGATATATAACTTAGTTTTTCAGTTTCAGTTATTTTTTGAAAACCATGTATTACATTTTTATTAGCAAAATTTGTCCAATTATATGTACCACCACCTAATGAATAATTTGAAATATATAATTCTTCTCCCTCTTGGAAAGGTATATTTGTTGATACAGGAATAAATAGAATATCTGCTCCTCCATTATAATTATTATTATATATTGCGCCTCCATTAGTAATATATAATTTTGAATTTGGACATAATCCTATTCCGTTAGCATAAATTCCTTTATCTTGATTTCGATTATTTAAAAAGGCTTGCTCATTTCTATTATTATATATAACAGCTTTTGAAAGGTTTAAATTAGCGTTCTCACCAATATATATTGCACCACCGTTAAATTCTTGATCACTAACAAAAGATGGATTAATATCTACTCCAGTATTTATATTATTCTTTATTTCTCCTTTGTTTATATTTATTGTTGGAGAACCATCATTTGAAAACGCACATATAGCACCTGCATTAACTGATGCTGTATTATTTTCTATTATTCCACCATTCATATTAACAATAGAACTATCTAGCGCATATATTCCACCGCCATATGGAGCCTTATTTTTATCAATTATTGTATTTTCTTCAATATTTAATTTAGATGCTCCGTGAACAAATATAGCACCACCACGAACATTGTTATAAGAAGCATCTGGCAATTTTCCTTTAGCTTCATTTCCTGATATTTCAACATTTTTTATTGTACAATCTGTATTATATAACCAAATAGCACCACCATCACCATTAGTAGCAGTATTATTTTTTATTTTTCCTCCAGTTATAAATACTTTAGAATTATCTACTTTTATTGCACCACCACCAAAATTTTCTGAGTGATTATTTGTTATAGATCCACCACTAATATTTAATGTATAACCTCCTGTAATATTAATTGCACCACCACCATAAAGTGTTGCATTATTATTTGTAATTTCTCCACCACTTATATTAATTGTAGAAGAATCACCATTTGTTGCAAATATGGCTCCACCATATTCAGTCTTATTATTTGTAATTGTTCCACCAGTCATATTTAATGTTCCTGCCTCTAATTTAATAGCACCAGCATTCCATTTAGATGTATTATTTTTTAAAACCGCACCATCTTTTATATTTAATACACCTTTTACATTTACAAAAAAGTTATCTCCAGTTGCCTCAACATTTTTCCCATCTAATATAACATTTTCCAAAGTTAATGTTGCAGAAGGTGAAACATAAAATAAAACCCCATTATAATTTTTTGATATTGTTTTTGCACTATTCTCTGATGTTATAGTAATATTTTTATTCTCTGGAATTGTTATAGTTTGAGTAGCATCTATATTATCTTTCAAATAAATCGTACCATTATTAGAAACATTTTGAACCGCCTCAGTTAAAGTAGTATAAGTGTTTTGACCTTCAGTATCCTTATCCACATAAACTTTACTATCAGCATAAACATTCTTAAATTGCATTAATAAAACTACTAAAACAAAAGCAAAAAATATTTTTATTTTTTTCATATACAACTATTTTATAATACTCCCCTCTATTATAGTTAGATTATATCATTTATAAACCATTTTTACAATTTTAATTTAAATAAAAAATGACATATATATGTCAATTTATTTTATTTTTAAAATTTGCCCTGGTTTAATTACATTTGGATTATTCCCAATTACATTTTTATATTTTCATATAATTCTTGCCAAGTCATATTGTATATTTTTACAATTTGAAAAAAGACACTAATATTTTTTAATAAAGCGTCTTTTTATTTTTTATTGTACTATAACATAAGGATGCTCAACAGTTCCATTACCTTCTGAATAAGTAGCAGAGCCTTTAAGAGCTATTACAGGTTTTAAATAAGTTTGCACTGCCATAGTACTTATTGTAGTATTAAATCTACCAAGAGCAGAAATGGTTAGCATATATGCATTTGTTCCATTTACATAAGCAGGTGTCATTAACCAATAAGCAGCCCCAGTATTTAAATAAGTATTTGATTCACTACTATCATTAGCATTAAATACTACACCAGCATAATTAGCCTCGTCGGCACTTAAAAGCCCAATTGGATAGTAAAATTCATCACCTAATATTGTTGAATATGTATCATTTTCATCACATTCTAATGTTGGATTATTTCCATCTAATAAGTTAGAGAAATTCTTATACAATATAGAATATTTAATATTTGTAGAATTTCTAGTTTTTGTTTTTGTTTCTAATAGTGTAGACTTACTATGATCTGTTGAGTAATATCCACCATCATTAATAGAACGACTATTACAATATTTAGCAGTTTTATCTATTAAGGCTTCCGCTTTAGGAGTATTTTCAATATAACTTGCATAAAAATTATCATTATTTATTTTAATTTGTGATTTAACAGCTTTTTCATGGCTATTAAAATCTTCAATTATTTTTGAATTAAATTTTATGCCACCTTGAAATTCAATATAACCAATAACGCCTGTTTTTTGCTGTCCAACTCCACTAGTATATGTATCGCTAGCATATACAATATATGCAACTTTTTCACATGTCGTGACGCCATCCTTTACGTAAGCATTACTACTAGGAATACACGTGTAACGATTTTCCATCAATTTATTTCTTGCATCTTCAATGTTTCCTGTTGTAATTTCAAACTCCTTAGTATTTATCTCATTATCTTCTAACCATCTATATGTATATTTTTGTCCTATTTGAGGATTATCACTAGTACCAAATAAAGATTTATCAATTTCAACACTATCTTTTAAATGATATACTCCATTGCTATATTCTACATCTTTCGCATATCTCATACTATCAAACACCGATGCTCTTGCAAAGGCAATACCAGCATTTGTTTTAATTTTAAATTGATCAATTGTTGGAACTGTATAACCTACAAATGTTGGATAACCACTTCCAGTACTAAAACTATGTTTATTATCTGTTATATTTGTAACTACTGATGATTCTCCTTCATTATTACATTTACCATTATTAGGTAAACCATTGTAAATTAATTTTATTGATCCAGTATCTGTTGTTCTTACAATTTGCCAGCATATATTATTAAATATTACATTATTATCCACTTTTCCACGATAATAATAAATTGGGAATTGAGAGGCTATAGTAGAATTAATTGTTAATACTCCCTGACCATTAGTTTCAGATGGTACTTTTTGGAAATTAACATTTGTATCAGATTTAGCATCTTTTTTAATTGTTTCATATAATGATGATTCAAATACTAAATTAGACCAATCTATCGTATATTTTTTTTCTCCATAAACTTGGTTATCACCATCTAAGTCTACAATAATTGTAGTTTCTTTTGAATCCTCATTTTTATTTAAAGCAATTAAAACTACTGTTCCTGATTCTTTTGTATCTTTGTGTTCAAATTCACTATATTTTATAGTTTTTTCTCCCCACCAATTCTTGATTTTTACTGTAGTTTCATTATTTGCATTTGGTACAGTTATTACAATTGGAACATAAAATCCTGTACGTGTTTCATCTGGGAATACTTTATTATCAACTTTAGAATTCATTCTAACTAACCCTGTTAGTTTTCCATCTTTCGCCAAAGCTAAATCTTTACTATATAACTTTTCACTTGGTTTAGATTGAAATTTTTCATCAAATTTATATCCAGCAAGTGTATTTTTATACTCTGCTAAAGCGATATCTGTAGTAACGTCAAATTCTGTAGCTTCTTCTAATCTTTCATAATCAATATATTGAATACTTAGATTAGTCTTTGCATCTAGCACAGTTTCGCCATCAGTATTACTACTAGCAATCCATCCTAATGACTTATGACTTTTTGGATTATAAACTTTTATAATTTCATGAATTGTCATTTCACCGTAAATTGAATCATTTTCTGTACCACCAAGTTTATCTTTAACATCAATACTTCTTGCAGCAAGCATAATATCTTGAGTAGTCAATTCATGTTCAGAAGTAAATACATATTTTCCTATAATATAAGCACTTTGTGCGCTAGGATTTATATTTTCTATTTCTTTACTTAATTCTTCAAGTTTCATTTCCTTAGCAAATGCATTCAAAGAAAAAGTTAAAAAAGCTAACAAAGTAACTATTAGGAATTTATATCTTTTCACCATAAAACTTATCCTTTCTATTTTATAACTATGGAAGCTGTAACGCTTGAACCATCAATATCTACATAATTTGGATCAACAATACTTATAGTAGCTTTGGAATTTCCTTTAATATATTTTTCAACTGTTGAAGCCGAAACTTTTTGGCTAGCTGGGAATGGATTACCATAACTACCTATATCTATCCAATCATATCCAGTTGTAAATGGGACACCATTTCTAGTTAAACTGAAATTATATTGTTTTACTCCCGCTGTTGTTTGAATTGCAGTAAATGTTATTACATATGTACCTGGTTTTTCTTTTACTTTTACTTCATGTGTCGCTATCTTTTTACCATCTTGAGTTGTAACTGTAATTACTACATTTCCTGCTTTTACTCCTGTTACGACACCATTTTTATCAACTTTCGCTATAGAATTATTACTACTTGTCCAAGTAACACTTTTATTTGTTGCATTTGATGGAGAAATACTAGCTGTCAATTGTATTGTTTTTCCTTCAACCACAACATTATTACCAGTTATCTTTACACTATTAACAGGCACAACTTTTTTAGTAGTTGTTGTTGTTTTTGTAGTTGTTTTCTTTGTAGTATTTTGATTTTCAATTGGAGCTTGAGTAGTTGGCTGTTCTATACTCTTTATATTTATTTCTTTAGTTGCTGTAAATTCACCATCCTCTGTAGTTACTGTTACTACTACGACTCCCGGTGCAATTCCTTTTAAGTATCCGGTTTCATCAATAGTTGCTCTAGTAGTATCATTTACTTCCCACTTAACTTTTTGATTTGTCGCATTCTCCGGAGCTATTTTTGCATCTAATTTAATATTATTTCCAATAGTAACTTCATTTAAACTATCAATTGTTACTGATGTTACAAGAATTGCTTCTTTAGTAACTGTTATTTTTAAATCTGCACTATATTTTCCATCTTCAGTTACAACAGATACAACTGCTTCACCTTCTTTAATAGCAGTAACATAACCTTCTTTATCAACAGTTGCTATCTCTTCATTACTAGATTTCCACTCTAAAGTTTTATCTTCTACATTTCCTGTAAATATTACTTCTAATTTTTCTTTTTTATCAACTAATAAACTTAAAGTTTCTGTATTAAACTTTATTCCTGAAACTTCACCCCATTTTGCTACTAATAATATGTCACCTTCTATTTTAGTATTAAAATCAAATAGTTCATCATTATAATACCAACCTACAAAAACATAACCTTCTTTTTTAGGATCTTCTGGTTTTTCAATCAAGCCATCCGAATTAATTTTAAATGGCTCAATATAAGTACCACCATCTGTTTCAAAAGTAACATTATATGATTTTTTAAATATAAACCTAAATATTAGAATTAATAATATTATAAGCAAAATAATTAAAATAATTAGTACAATTATTTTCCCTTTTCGATTTTTGTCATTATTTAAATCATTATTATTTATATAATTATTATTCGTACTACTTTCAGTTGTTTCTTCTTTCCACAAATTATTTTCTGAATTATAATTTTGATTTAATGATTCCATATCTTTTTCCTTCATAAATTACCTCTACTCCGATAAAATTCTTTTTAAAATTAAATTATTTATTACATAAAAAAATTATATAAGTATAACCCCCCCCCATACGAACTTTTGTTCCTATGAGGAGGGATTGGTTATATAATTTAATCTTTTAAAAATAATATATTTTAATACCCTCTATATTATATTAATAACATAAAACGTAATTATTTTCAACTGTTTTTTATTTTTTTATTCTTTAAAATTTTTATCCTATACTAATTGGAAACTACATATATTTATAATAAATTAAAAGCTATAAATATAGCTTTTCTGAGTTATATTAAATTTTTAAAATTTGCCCTGGTTTAATTACATTTGGATTATTTCCAATTACATCCTTATTATTTTCATATAATTCTTGCCAAGTCATATTATATATTTTTGCAATTTTAGTTAAATTATCTCCCTTTTTTACTGTATAAGTTATTTCTTTATCAGTTCCAATGCTTGGAATTTTTAATTCTTGACCAATCAATATTAAATTTGGATTTGATATATTATTATATTTAGCTAAATCAATATAATTCATATTATATTTTAAAGCTATTTCACTTAAAGTATCTCCTTTTTTTACTATATATATATTATCATTTACTTCAGAAGTATTTTTAAAAGATTTTTTACCTTGTAAATAATCTATTGGATTAACCCAATCTCCGTTTTCATTTACTCCAAAATGCAAATGTAATCCTGTACTAAATCCCGTTGTTTTAATAACTACAGTACCTAAAACATCACCTTTTTTGACACTATCACCTATATTGACTCTTACACTTCCATTATCTAAGTGACAGTATGTAGTATATATATTATTACTATGTTTTATAGCGACAAAATTACCACTAGATTCCGTTTCACTATAACCAGTTACTCCATCTCTTTTTTCTATGACAATTCCATCTTCTACAGAAACTACAGTACCAATAGATGTAATATCTAATCCATTATGCATCCCATCATGACTTTTTCCTTTATAAGATAAATCTCTATAACCAAACTCACTACTATAATTTAATGTCCCAATTTTATCTTTTATTGGGCTAACTACTACTCCATTTAAAACACCCATTATTTTTCACCCTCTAGCATTAAACATTTTGATATATTTAATTTTTCTTTCATTTTTCTTCACCAATATATTTTATGAATTAAAAATATTTATTCATAGTTAACTATACATATGAAAAAAATACTAAAATTAATTAGTATTCTCTATTATATATGGATTTTCCTTTGTTCCATCTCCACTTGTTATTTTTATATCTTTATTTAGTACTATAGAAGGTCTTATTAAATAAGCACTTTGTAAAGGTTGATAATGTAATCCTCCATTATGTCCATCTATAATTAATATTCTATCTCCTGATTTATCATCTTTTGGTAAATCTGATTCATGATAGGCAAGAGATAGTGTCCAATATTTTTTATCTTTTAAATATAAATAATGTGTTTTAGCATTTTCACTATATGCTGTTCCTGCAAGTGTTGCTTCATCTGCTGTTAATATTCCTATATAATCTTCTATTGCATTTTTATTATCTAATAAATTTGTAGTTCCTTTTGTTACTAATCTATACCATGTTGAAGAATATGCGTTTTCTTGCCCATTATAGCCAGGTATTAATGTATTTGCATTTCTATACCAATTATCTATATCTCCTAAAAACCATTTTTCTTTTTTGATATAATTTTCTTTATTTATATTATTAAATTTATTTTCAAACCAAGTATCAAGTTTCTTTTTCATACATGTTTCATTATCTTTTTCACAATTTTCATAATCTATTTTTCTAGAACTAGTTATTGTTCCATCTCCTTTATAACCAAATGTACCTTCACCTATAGTAGCATTGTTTTGAGAAGTATTAGCATTACAATTTTCTTCACTATCTTGAAGTACTAATTTTACTGAACCATCTCCTTCTATACGAACTATTCTCCAACACATATTATTAAAGTTTAAGTAATTATCTATTACATTTCCCCTAAAGTAATATGATCGTCCTAATGTATCTTCTGTTACTGACAGTGTTCTTTCATTTTCCCCACTTACTTCTTTTGCTGGTATTGTCTTTGGAACTGGTGAATATATTGTACTTGTATCTTCTTTTGGATTTATTGCGTTATTTACTATATTGTATGCAAGTGTTCCACTCTCAAATGGATTTTCATCTATTTTATATGCATTATCCTTTGTTCCATCTCCACTTATTAAGTTTATACCTGAGTTTAAGACTATGGATGGTCTAATATAAGGTGCTTGCCATACTTCGCAATTTGCAACAAATGTAGTTTGATATACACAGAATGCTACATCATAGGTTCCATGTGCTTCATCACTAGATTGTCTATATGTTGTTAATGTTCGCCACCATTTGTTTGCTTCTAAAGGTAAATGTAAATAACAATTTTCATTGCCAGAGCCATTACTTGATTGTATTACCTTAGCCCCTGCAAATGCTACTTCATCTGCTGTTAATATACTTATATAACTATCAAAATTATTTTCTGTTTCCTTTAATGTTGCATTATGTTTAAGCATTAATCTTGAACCTGTTTGATAATATTTATCTATAAGATTAGTTGTATCTCCTATATACCATGTATCTTCTTTTAATTTATCTTTTAAATTTGTAAAATTAGCATTAAACCATGTTTCTAATTTATTTTTCATACAAGTGCTACTATCATCAGTACAATTTAAATAATCAAATTTTTCAATATCATCCTCTGTTTTATAGCCATAAGTACCTCTTCCTATAAAAGAATTTTCTCCTCCTGTTGCATTCTTACATGTTTTTGTTTTATCTTCTAGTATTAACTTAATACTTCCGTCTCCTTCTATTCTTACTATCCTCCAACACATTCCATTAAAATCTATATAATTATCTTGTACATTGCCTCTATAATAATAACTATTTCCATAATCATCTTTTGTTATACTAAGTGTTCTTTCATTTTCTCCATTTACCTCTTGTGCTGGTATTGTCTTTGGAGATGGTGAATATATTGTACTTGTTTCTACTTTTGAATTTATTGCATTATCTACTATACTATATGCAAGTGTTCCACTCTCAAACGGATTTTCATCTATTTTATATGCATTATCCTTTGTTCCATCTCCACTTAGTAATTTTATACCTTCCGTTAAGACTATAGATGGAATTAAAGCTCTTTTATAGCCAATTTCACCATTTCCTATATAACCTCTTGACTGCAAAATAAACATAATATCAGAAAATGAAACAGTTGATGTTGCACCATCACCATAATATGTTGATGGTGTTAAAAGTAAAAAATCAAAATTTTTAAATAAATAATAATTTGAATGTATTTTATCTTGATAATATATTGCTCCTGCATATGCTGCTTCATCTGCTGTTAATGTACCTATATGAATTTATTTTTGTTGCTTTTTCTGTGGATTTTAATCTTGCTGTTCCTTCTACCTGTAATCTTTTTCTTGATTCATAAAAACAACTTTCATGTCCTCCGCAACTTTTAATATTTGGCGATAATTCCGTACTATCATATTTATATATAGTTCCTATATCTCCTATATTCCATGTGTCTTCTTTTAACAGTCTTTTATCAAAATTATTTTCATTTAACCAAATATCAAATTTCGTTTTCATACAATCGTCTTTATTAGAAGTACATTCTTCATAATCTGCTTTGTATGGATTGTCTTCTGTTTTTTCACCTTTATATCCAAAAGTACCTGTTCCTATACTTGCATTTTCTCCTCCTATTGCATCTTTACATGTATTTGTTTTATCTTCTAGTATTAACTTAATACTTCCATCGCCTTCTATTCTTACTATCCTCCAACACATTCCATTAAAATCTATATAATTATCTTTTACATTTCCTCTATAATAGTATGAAATTCCATAGTCATCTTCTGTTACTGATAATGTTCTTTCATCTTCTCTATTTATTTCTTTTGCTGGTGTTGTTAATGGTTCTTCACTATAGATTGTACTTTCTTTATCTTTAGTATGCATTGCATTATTAACTATATTATATGCTAATGTTCCTATTTCAAATGGATTTCTTGATGTTGTTGTTACACTTCCTATTGTTTCACTTTCATAGGTAAATCTTCCATATGTAAATCCTATTATACTTAATATAATTATTATACATATCGCTAATATTATTATATTTTTTCTCTTCATACATTAACTGCAATACTCCTTTCCACGTTTTATTATTTAAATAATTTAATAAGATTTTACACAGTATATGGATTTTCTTTTGTTCCATCTCCACTTGTTAAATTTATTCCTGATTTTAGTGTAATAGAGGGTCTTATAATAAAATTAGCTCTAACCCCTATATTTCCTGGATGAAAATTTTGAAAATCTAAAGTATATATACCCGCTTGTTTTTGCCATATTCCCATAGGAGATAATAGCATCATAACAGTGTTATCTGTTACACCATTTAAATTTAAATATATATTATTATTTTTCACATTCGAATCTGCATATTTAACGCCTGCAAGTGCAGCTTCATCGAATGTTAATAATCCTATATAACTTTCAAAAGATACTCCTTTTGATAATAAAGTTGCATAATTTGAACTTAAATTTTTATTTGAAAGTCTATGCCCATTATCAAAATATGCATAATAACCATAGTTAAGTTCTTCTTCATCTTTATATAAAGTTTCAATATCACCAATATTCCATATTTCATTTTTTAATGAATCCTCCTGGCTAATCAAATTTTCGTTATACCATTCTTGTAATTTTGGATATGCACAAGTTTCTTTATTAGCTGTACAATTTTCATAGTCTGGTATTTCAATATTTTCTAATTCGTCAATTGTACCAATTTTATAACCATATTGACCAGTTCCTATAAATGCATTGTCTCCTCCTGTTGCATCTTTACATGTTTTTGTTTTATCATAAAGTATTAATTTAATACTTCCGTCTCCTTCTATTCTTACTATTCTCCAGCACATATTATTGAAATTTAAATAGTTATCAGTAACATTTCCTCTATAATAGTAAGAATTACCATAGTCATCTTCTGTCATTGATAATGTTTTTTCTTTTTCTCCACTTATTTGTTGTACTGGTATTGTTTTTGGTGTTTTTGATAATATTGTTCTATCTTCACTATTTTCTAAATATGCTTTCTTTGCATTTTCAAATATATTATAAGCTAGTGTACTTTCTTTATATGGATTTACTATATCTGTATTCTCTTTTTGATAACAATTTATTTTTACTTTATATTTTATTTTTGTTTTTATTGCATTTTCACTTTTTACTCTTATCTTAAATCTTTCTTCTTTATTATTTTTATTTAATATATGTTCTTCTATTTCTAACTTGTCTTTATATTCATTATTACTATTTCCATATGAATCTATATATCTATATAATCCTTTTGAATCTTCTATATTTTCTATTGTTAATATATATCCTATATCTGTATCTGATTCTATATTATCTTTACTATTTTTTACATTTATATAAAAGTATCTTTCATTATCTTCTATGTATTCATCTTTTGCATCTATTATTGCATCACATTTCAAACTTCCTGTATTTGATACTACAAATACATCTGCTTTTGATACATATCTTGAATACGTATATGTTATTAGATTTATTGATATTACTAATATTACACATATTGTTAATATTAAAAAAATCTTATTTTTTAATATTTTCTTCATCCTTTTCACCTTCTATACTTTTATATTTCTTTATTTAATATCTTTATACTTTATATGGGCTTGTTTTTAATCCATTTCCATCTGTTAATTTTATTCCTCTTTTTAGTACTATGGATGGTCTTAAATATTCACTAACAAAATTATGATTAGTATAAATTCCATATTCAATTATAGAACCTTCTCCAGAATACCATTGATTTTTAAAATTCTCATTTGTAATAACATACGGATGTATCGAATTATTTTGTATTTTAAATAAAGATAATAATCCCCACATTTGTGCAGTATTATACAAATAATAACTGATATTTGGCATATTCCGAACTCCTCCTGCAAATGCTACTTCATCTACATTTAATGTTGCAACGTAGTCTTTAACTATACTTTCTTTTCCACTTTTTAGTAGAGTTACTGGAAGTATTAAATGCCAAACTCTAAGCGCGGTATTAAAATATAATAGATTATTACTATAATCTTTTATATTACCTACAGAATCATAAAATGCTTCTAAATCTCCTAAATTCCATGTTTCATATTTTAATTTATCTTGTGTATTTGTAAATTGTTCATTAAACCAATTATCAAATTGTGTTTTCATACAAGAAGTTGAAT
>CANQSL010000008.1 GCA_947626515.1 uncultured Bacilli bacterium | reverse complement strand
AAATATGGAACTACTTATCAAAAATTGGCTGAATACAACAATATTAGTAATCCCAATTTAATTATTATCGGTCAAAAAATTAGAATACCTAATGCAAAAAGTAATTCAAATAATGATATAATTTATAACGTTGTAAAAGGTGATACTTTATCAGGCATTGCTAAAAAATATGGAACTACTTATCAAAAATTGGCTGAATACAACAATATTAGTAATCCCAATTTAATTATTATCGGTCAAAAAATTAGAATACCTAATGCAAAAAGTAATTCAAATAATGATATAATTTATAACGTTGTAAAAGGTGATACTTTATCAGGCATTGCTAAAAAATATGGAACTACTTATCAAAAATTGGCTGAATACAACAATATTAGTAATCCCAATTTAATTATTATCGGTCAAAAGATTAAAATACCTAATAATTAGAAATTGAAATATATAAATAGGTGGATTAAACGTCCACTTGTTTTTTTATGTAATAAATTAGTTGTGTTTTTTATATATAAGAATATCTTCATTCCAATAATAGTATTTACTTATTAAATAGTTTTTTATAATAGGTAATATGTTTTTTCTTTCATTAGTATTATCAAATTTATTATGACATTCTAAACAAGCAGTAAAAATATTTTCTTCAATACCTAGACCACCATGTGAACGTTTAATATAATGTGAATTAGAATAATTCCAAGGAACATATGTAATTTTACTATAATATAGCATACATATTATACATACATGATTATCCCTATCCCATACCTTTAATTTGACATTTTTAGGAATAGATAATGCAATTGTTCTATCTGATGGTTTATTCTTCTTATTTGGCTTGTTTTGATATGATTTTAAAGGTGTTTTATATAATGCTTTATTATAATCATATTGTTTATATTTACAGCAACTACATTCTTTTATATTTATTTCTTTATTATATTTTTTACAATAAAAAGTGTGATTTAGCTTTAATTTTAAATTTTTACATTTTCTAATCATAATTTTGCTACGTAAATGCTACGTAACGAGCAAATAACAAATAAAAAAGCCCGTATTTACGGACTTAATTTTAATTTGGAGCAAGTGAGCGGAATCGAACCGCCGTCTCAGCCTTGGCAAGGCCGCATACTAACCGCTGTACTACACCTGCATGTAAAGATATAATATCAAATAATTTAAGAGAATTCAATAGTATTTAAAAAAAAAATGTTCTATGATATAATTTTATTCATAAGAGGGATAAAAATGAAAAAAGTTTTAAATAATGATAAATTAAATAAATTAAAACTTTATGTTTTGAATTATTCTAAAACTAATAAATTGTTTTTATTATATATATTATTTAGTATAATTACAGTAACATTATTAAGAATATGTACTATTGCTAAATGGTATAACTTTAGACCATTTATAATGGATTTAGCATTTATTTTAATTTTAGGTAGTATTTCTTATTTATTAAAAATTAAGAAAAAACATATATATTTTTTAGTTTGTTATATTATTTATTTTATTATTTGTTTCGTAAATAGTATATATTATACTTTTTATTCATCTTTTGCATCTTTTGGACTTCTTGCAACTTTAGGGCAAGTTGGTGAAATAGGTGTGGTTGTTTTAGAAGGATTAAATATATTACATTTTATATATTTTATCCCATTTATTTTATTTATTTATTATATAAAAAAATACAAGAATAAAGAAGATGAAATAAATACAAATAAGAAGAATTTTTTTATTATATTTATTGTTAGTATAAGTATTATTATAATTAATTTATTGTTTATAGATGATTCAGCAGTAGTAAAATTAAATAAACAGAGAAATAGATATTATATTGTTGAGAATTTTGGTATTATTTTATATCAAAGTAATGATTTATTACGTACTTTAGAAAATAAAGTAAATACTATATTTGGATTTGATGAAGCGTTTAAAAAATTTAATAATTATTATGATAATAATAAAGTAAAAGATTATAAAAATGAATATACAAATATATTTAAGGGAAAAAATTTAGTTTTTGTACATATGGAAAGTATGATGTCTTTTTTTGTAGATTTAAAAATAAATAATGTAGAAATAACTCCAAATTTAAATAAATTAACTAAAGAAGGGATATATTTTAGCAAATTTTACCCAGAAATTAGTGTTGGAACTAGTAGTGATTCTGAATTTACTTTAAATACATCATTATTGCCAGTTCAAAATGGTACTGTTTTTGTAAGTTATTATAATAGATATTATGAAAGCATTGAAAAATTACTTAAAAATAAAGGATATTATACATTTAGTATGCATGGCAATAAAGATACTATGTGGAATAGGAATAAAATGCATCCTAGTTTAGGATATATTGATATGTATTTTGAAGATAAATATAATTTAGATAATATAGTTGGATTAGGACTATCAGACGAATCTTTCTTTAATCAAATAATACCTATTTTAAAAGAAATAGAAAATAAAGAGCCGTATATGGGTACGATAATTACATTATCTAATCATACTCCATTCGATGATTTAGAAAATTATTTTGATTTAGATTTAACTTATACTAAACATTATAAAGATGTATATGGTAATTATATAGAAGAAGTTTATGACTATCTAGAAAATACTAAATTGGGAAATTATATAAAAAGTGCAAATTATGCCGATTATGCTTTAGGAAAGTTTATAGATTTATTATATGAAAACGATATTATGAACAATACTGTATTTGTTTTTTATGGTGATCATGATGCTAAATTATCTAGAAGTGAATTTAAAAATTATTATAATTTTGATTTTGAAACTGGAGAAATAAAAGATGAGAGTGATCCAACTTATGTGGATTATGATTATTACGCTAATGAGTTAAATAAAAATACGCCATTAATTATATGGACCAAAGATAAACAAATAAAAAAAGAAGTAGATTATTATATGGGAATGATAGATGTTTTGCCTACAATAGGAAATATGTTTGGTTTTAAATCAAAATACGCTTTAGGTAATGATATATTTGAAATTAAAAATAATAATATAATTCCTTTCCCTAATGGTAATTTTTTAACAAATAAAGTATACTATAATAGTGGCAATGAGGAGTATAAAGTATTATCTAATGAACCAATAGATGAATCTTATATTGAAAATTGTAAAAATTATACAGAAAATATTATAGAATTATCAGATAATATAATTGTATATGATTTGATAAAATATGATAAAGAAAAGGATGTGCAAAGTAAATGAAAAAGAAAATTATAATAATATGTTCTATTTTATTACTTTATTGTATAGGTGGCATAGCATTTACTTTCTTAAAAAAAGAATTTAAAACAAAGAAAGATGAAGGTATAACTATGAAGAGATATAATTATGTATTATTTTATAAAGATATGAAAATATATAAAGATGAATTTATGATATTAAAAAGTAATTTGGAAAGTTCCAATATAAATTATTTAGATTATGCAAAGAGTATAAGTAAGTTATTTTTAATAGATTTATACTCTTTAAATGAAAAAGAGAATGTATATGATATAGGTGGAACTGAATTTATATATCCCAGTGCATTAGAAAATTATAAATTAAATGTTGCTAATACTTTATATAAATATATGAAGGATAATTCTAACGGAAAAAGAGAACAAGAACTACCTACTGTTTCTAATGTAATAGTTGCAACTCCAGAAGAAACTAAATATGAAATAGATAAAAAAGAGTATGATGGCTATAAAATAAGTTTAGATATAGAATACGAAAAAGATTTAGGATATGATAAAAAAGCTGATTTAACTTTGATTAGAGATAAAAATTATTTATATATAGTAGAGAAAAATTAGACAATATGTTATAGTATAAAAATTGTTAGAAGGTGATTATATGACTGATATAGAAATAACTAAAAAATTTAAAATGAAAGATATAGCTTCTATATCTAATGATTTGGGGATAAAAGACATAGATTTGTATGGTAAATATAAAGCAAAAATAAATAGTGTTGAAACTAATAAAAATGGTAAAGTTATTTTAGTTAGTGCTATTAATCCTACACCGTATGGAGAAGGTAAAACCACTGTTGCTATTGGTATTAATGATTCTTTAAACAAATTAGGAAAATCTAGTATAGCTGTTTTAAGACAGCCTTCTATGGGACCAGTATTTGGTATAAAAGGTGGCGCAACTGGTGGAGGATATAGTCAAGTTGTTCCTATGGAAGATATTAATTTACATTTTACTGGAGATTTTCATGCTATTACAAGTGCTAATAATTTAATAAGTGCATGTATAGATAATAGCATCTATTTTGGTAATCCTTTAAAGATTAAGAAAGTGCTTTTTGAAAGATGCTTAGATGTTAATGACAGATCATTAAGAAATGTAAAAACTATTTATGATACAAAGTTTAATATTACTGCTGCAAGTGAAGTAATGGCAATATTTTGCTTATCAAAGGATATAGATGATTTAAGAGAGAGATTAAATAATATTATAATTGGAATAAATGAATTAGATGAAGAAGTATATTTAAAAGAATTGAATATAACAGGATCTTTAATAGTATTATTAAAAGATGCTATAAAACCTAATTTAGTACAATCTCTTTATAACAATCCGATAATAATACATGGAGGGCCGTTTGCAAATATTGCTCATGGTTGCAATAGTATTATTGCTACTAAAATGGGAATGTCTCTTTCAGATTATGTAGTTACAGAAGCTGGTTTTGGAAGCGATGCTGGTGCTGTTAAATTTTTTGATATAAAGTGTAGAAATAATTCGATTAATCCTTATTGTGTAGTGTTGATTTGTACAATAAGAGCCCTTAAATATAATGGAAAAGATAATTTAAAAGATGGATTGTGCAATTTAGGAGCTCATATAAATATTTTAAAAAAGTTTAATCAAAATATAATAGTTACATTAAATAAATTTGATGATGATTTAGATAATGATATAGAGAAAATAAAAAATTACGTAGAAGAATTTTCGGTACCATTTGTTGTTAACACTTCTTATAAAGATGGTGAAAATGGTGCAATTAAGTTATCTGAAGAAATTTTAAAATTAAAAGAGAGAAATTTAAAATTATTATATAAATTAGAAGATACTTTAGAAAATAAAATCAATATTATGTGTAAAGAAATTTGTAATGCTAAAGATGTTGTATATACAGATATAGCTAAAGAAAAATTAAAAAGATATTCATCAATTGAATATCCAATATGTATTGCAAAGACTCAGTATAGTTTAAGTGATAATCCTAAATTATTAGGAGCTCCAAAAGATTATACAATTACAGTAACTGATATTAAAGTAAATAATGGAGCTAAGTTTATTACAGTTTATTTAGGAAATATATTGACTATGCCTGGTCTTTCACAAAAACCAAATGCATCTAATATAGATTTAATAAATAATGAAATAGTTGGATTATTCTAACTATTTTTCACTTAAATCCATTACTAATATGCCAACATTAATTAGACCAGTAAGTCCAACTAATGAGTAAATGATTCTTGGAATAATTGAAGTCGTACCAAATATGGCTTCAACTAAATTAAATTCTAATAGTCCAATTAATCCCCAATTTATTGCTCCTATAATTGTTATAGCTAAACATATTTTTTGTAATGTACTCATATTAACCTCTTTTCTATTTTTATTATGTATATATTTTTAAATAATATACATTAATTATTCATAAAAAAAATAAATAAAAATATATTTAATTAGAAAAGGGGAAGTTATGAAAAAGTATTTTATTGTAATGTGTTTATTTTTACTATTATGTGGATGTGGAAAATTTAATAAAGAGGATATAGTAAAAAAATTTCAAGAAAAGATTGAAAAGAATAATAGTTATATATTAAAGGGAACTATGTCCATTGTAAGTAATGAAGATACATTTACTTATAATGTTACAGCAGCAAAGAGCAAAGATGATTACTATATGGTTAGCTTAATTAATAAAACTAATGATCATGAACAAGTTATTTTGAAAAATAATGATGGGGTTTATGTTATTACGCCAGATTTAAATAAAAGCTTTAAGTTTCAAAGTGATTGGCCAAATAATGGAAGTCAGTCTTACTTACTAGATGTTTTAGTTAATGATGTTATAAATGATACAGAACATTATATTGGTGAAGACGGTGAAAGTTCTTACATAGAGGCTAAAGTAAAATATCCTAATAATTCAAATTTAAATAGTGAAAAAATATATTTAGATAAGGATTATGCAGTTAAAAAAGTTGAAGTATTAGATAAAGATGGTAATGTAAAAATAACATTAGACGTAAAAAGTATAGACTATAAACCTAAATTTGATGAAAAATATTTTGCATTAGAATCTTTTGTAAAAGATGAAAAAAATGAAAAGACTACATCAGAAGAATGTAGTGGTACTGCTTGCAATAATGATAAGAGTACGAGCAAAGTATTAGATGACATTATATATCCTTTATATATACCTACTAATACACATTTAAGTACAGAAGATACAATTGATACCGATAATGGTACAAGAGCAATTTTAACTTTTAAAGGAGATAATCCATTTGTATTAGTAGAGGAAGCTAGTAAAGTATATGAAGATATGGAAATAGTTCCTGTAAATGGAGAACCATTAATGATGGCAGATACAATAGGTGCAATTTCTGCGAATAGTTTATATTGGACTAGTGATGGAATAGATTATTATATATCAAGTTCTAGTTTAAATAACGAAGAGTTAATGACTATTGCAGAAGGTTTAACTGGAACAAGTATTATTGTATCAGCGGAAAAATAGAAAATTCTATTTTTTCTTTTAATTGAAAAAAAATAAAGTTGTAGTATAATGTACGTATGGTGATTATATGGAAGTAAAGAAAAAAAGGAAATATAAGAAGAAAAAAATAAAGAAAGCTTTATTATATATAAAATTTAAAAAATTATTTAATAATATAAAAGATAAAATAAAATATATATTAGAATCATATTTGATATGGATGATTATACCTTTTGTATTAATGGATTTCTTTACCTTTTTATTTGCAAGAGATATAAGTTATGTAAATTATAGATTTATATCTCCAATATTATTTAGTTTAAATTGGATAACTTTGTTTATAGGATTATCTTTATCATTTAAAAAATATTATGGAAAGATAGTTTACGTATTTTTTAATATATTATTTTTAGTTATGTTTTTAGTAAATAATGTGTATTATTCTATAACTAACAATTTTTTTGACTTTAGTCTAATAGAATCTGCTAGTGAGGGCTCTCCTTATATGTTAGACGCATTAAAAAATTGTAATAAACTGGTTTATATTGCAATAATAGCTATTATATTCTTTATAATTTTAGGTGTTAAAAAAATGCCTAAAATAGAAAAAAATAATTTTAAATTAGCATTTAGAATTATAGTTATAGTTATAATTATACATTTATTTATTCCTTTAACTTTAGGAAAAGCTAATACTGAATTAAATTGGGCAAGTT
This sequence comes from uncultured Bacilli bacterium, assembly GCA_947626515.1. GTDB lineage: Bacteria > Bacillota_I > Bacilli_A > RF39 > UBA660 > UMGS1124. The sequence continues at coordinate 32,794 of CANQSL010000008.1, read as the reverse complement.
GGAGAAATCCAAGAAACATATATAATTCATTTAATGATAATAATAAAAGTATAAAAATAACAGGATTATATGAATATTCTATTAGAAACTTTTATATTACATTTTTAAAAACAGAAGAACAAGAGAATTATGAAGATACAGAATTTCTAGATTCTATATATTTAGAAGAAAATTATCATGAAAATAAATATACTGGTATATTTAAAGATAAAAATTTAATATTAGTACAATTAGAAGGAATGGATAATTGGTTAGTAACTGAAGAAGATACTCCAACTTTATATAATATGATGAATAATTCATATAATTTTACTAATCATTATTCTTATTATAATGGTGGAGGAAGTACATTTAATTCAGAATTTGCTGTTAATACTGGTTATATTACACCTCTATCATATAATAAAAATGCATATTCTTTTAATAAAAATGAATTTCCTAATTCTTTAGCAAAAATATTTAAAGATATGGGATATATGGTTAACGCATTTCATATGAATACAGGGGAGTACTATTCAAGAACAGTAAATTATTTAAATTGGGGATATGATCATTACTATGGTCTTATCGATATAGATAAATATTCAGATAAATCATATCAATTAGATAGAGAGTTAATACTTAATCAAAAATTCAACGAACTATTATTTGATAAGGATAATAAATTTGTAGATTATATTATTACATACTCTGGGCACTTACCTTTTTCTAGCTCAAAAGGAGTTTGTAAAATGTTAAATGATATGGAGGTAGCTTCGAGTGAAGTAGAAGTAGATTACAGTGATATGACTGAAGAAGATTGTGCGCGAAAACAAGCTACAGAAACAGATTATATGATGCAACTATTAATAGAAAATTTAGATGAAAAAGGTCTTTTAGATGATACAGTAATAGTCGTATTTACAGATCATTATTTATATACTTTAGAGGATCAAACAATATTAGATAAATATAAAGAAACATCAAATAATTTGATTAATCATACTCCGTTCTTTATTTGGACTAGTGATAAGAAAAAGAATACAATAAAAGAAGTAACTTCACAATTAAATATACTTCCAACAATACTTAATTTATTTGGAGTTAAATATAATACTAACAATTATTTAGAAAAAGATGCTTTGGATCCTGATTATGAAGGGATAGTTTTCTTTAGTGATTATTCTTGGTATGATGGCAATGTATATGTTGAAAATGGTGAAGTTAAGAATGATAAAAAAATAAGTTTAGAAAAATTAGAAGAAAAAAATCATTATATAGATACTATAACTAAAAAGAATGATTTGACGTTAAAATATAACTATTTTAAAAGTAAATAAAAAAGCCAAAATGGCTTTTTTATATTTTTAATTTTGTAATTAATACAATAATTCCAATTGATATCATAACAATTGTATATAATATTTTATATATAACTAAGATAATTTTTTTTAATCTCTTATTTTTTAATTTTTTATTTATAAAATTAGTAGGTTTAATATAAAATGTAGTAGCGAAACCTTCATTATAAAATTGATAAATATAATCTTTCATTGCTTACCGACCTTATTTAAATCATCTATTGTTACTTTACTTTCGTGTGGTATAGGTTTCCATGTTACATTCATAAATACAGCTAAATACATTGTATATCTACCAATCATATCAAATGTAGGCCAAGTTAATGTATATAATATTTTTTTCTTTAAACTCATTTTTTTAATTCTAGCCTCTTCGATTATAAATAGATAAACAGCTGTTAACATATTAGCAAAATAAACACCAATTCTATAAAGCAATCTAAACCAAACTGTAATTACAAATCCTATAAACATAGCATACAAACCAGGATTTATATTGATTCTAATGTTAAATAAATTTCTTAGCATCTTTGGTAAGTATGATCCACCACTAAACATAGAAACATTTGCAATACCATTTGTATACGTAAAACAAGAATATATAAATAATGAAAATATCATCCATCTTATTAAATTAATTAATGTTAGTGGTGTTGTTTGCACTAATATATCAAAAGATGCAAATCTATGTCTAATTGACTCTATATACTTATTTTTAACTGTACTTTTATTAACATTTTTTTTATCCCAATTTGTTTTTATAAATTTTTTACCAAAAAATATATTCATAAAAAGATAAGGACCAGTTTCTAAGAAAGCTTGTAAATGTCCTTTTGACCAACGAAGTCTCTGTCTTAAAGCTATTTTTAAATTTACTGGTTGTTCATCAAAAAATTCTGCTTCATCTTGATAAGAAATTTCATATCCTTGAGCAACTGCATCTACTGTCAATGCTCTATCTTCTGTTAATGAAATATAATGCCAACCATTTTTTACTATTTCATTTGAAAACAAAAATCCTGTACCTTGTATGTTAGTAGCTAATCTTAAAATACTTCTTGCCCTATGATTAATTCTACTAGATCTTATCCAATGAAGAGCATATGTCGATGCTATCCAATTTTCGTCAAAATTTTTTGTATTTCTATATGAAGTAATAATTTTTTCTCCTGAGTCAAATGCATCATTCATTTTTGATATATAATTTGATTTTAATAAATTATCCGCATCGAATACGAAATATCCTTCATAACTTTCTATTCCATAATCTTTATCGATGTTATTAAATAAAAATTCTAGAGCGTAACCTTTTGTTCTATGCTCTTCATCAAATCTTTCATAACATATTGCACCTTTTTTACGTGCAATTTCAGCAGTATTATCAGTACAATTATCCGCTACTACAAATACTTTGTATAAGTCTTTAGGATAATCTTGTTTATTAATACTATCTATTAAGTTGCCTATAACAGCTTTTTCATTTCTTGCAGCTATGACTATACCATATTTATGCTTCTTTTTAGCTGGTTTAAACTTTCTAGTAAAAAACATTCCCAATACAAAATAAATTGGTTTATATAATACAGCAATTGCAAATATAGTTCCAATAATACTATTAATTTTATTTCCAGTAGAATAAAAACTACCAATTGCTTTTATAATTGAATTAATTACATCCATAAAAAAACCTCTTAAAAATTATAACATATTAGAATATTTAATACAAATTAGATAAATATAAATATTTTTTAATGTAAAATAAATATTAGATTTTTTATAATTTTACGTGCAATTTAATGTAAACAATTTGGTGAAGCGTTGTAAATGCTTAACAAATGATTTATAATTATTGTAAAGATAAAAAAGGAGAAATGATTATGAAATGTGTTAAAATAGTCGATAAAAAGAAACTTAAAGTATCAGAGATAGATACACCAAGTGTAAAAAAAGGAAATGTAGTTTTTAAAGTAAAGGCGGCAGGAATATGTGGCTCAGACATTCATTATTGGGATAGTGGTGAGCCAGTAGGATTAGTTATGGGACATGAATTTGCTGGAACAGTAGTTGATCCTGGAGATAGAAAAGATTTAAAAGTTGGAGATAGAATTACTGGATTACCAATTAGCCCATGTGGAGAGTGTGAACCGTGTAAATCAGGAAATCCTCAATATTGTAGAAAAACGTGGGAAAAAGCAGTTGGATTATCTTTAGACAATTCTGGTGCTTTTGCCGAGTATTCTAGTTGTAGACCAGATATGGTAAAAAAATTGCCAGATAATGTTAAATTTGAACAAGCTGCAATGGTGGAACCGAGTGCGGTAAGTTTGCATGCAGTTAATCTAGCTAATATGAAAGGTAAAGAAAAAGTTTTAATAATAGGTGCAGGAATAATTGGATTGATGTCAGCAGAATTTGCAAAAATAAAAGGAGCAAGTTATATTGCTGTTGTTGAAGCTAATAAGGAAAGAGGCAAAAAAGCTGTTAGTTTTGGCGCGGTAAAAGAATATTATGATGCTTTAGATGAAAAAACAATTCCAACACTTATAGAAAAAACAAAAGGTGGATTTGATATTGTAATAGAATGTTGTGGTAATGGTCCAGCTGTAAGTGAGGCTATGACTTTGGTAAAACCAGGCGGAACAATTGTATTAGTAGGTGTTTCTTTAACACCGATAACAGTTCCTATGGTTGTGCCTGTAATGGCTGAAGTTACTATGCAAGGCGCTATTGCATATACAGTTGAGGAATTTGAAGATGTTATAAATATGATATCAAAAGGGAAACTGAAAGTCGAAAAGTATATAGATGATATTGTCCCTTTAGAGAGAGTTCAAGAATCTTTTGAACGTTTAACTAGTGGAAAGGATTCAGCTGTAAAAATTATTGTTAAACCTTAAAGAGGGTAAAAATGGAAAAATTTGACATAAGATATGAAATTCTAAATTATGATAAATTAAACCGAAGACTAGATAAAATAGTTAATAATAAAAATAATAAATTTAAAGTTACTAAACAAGAGCCTATAGGAAAGTCATCATGTGGCTTTAATATAGATCATTATACTATTGGTCGCGGTCCTATTCATATCCTTTATATGGGTGGTTGTCATGGAGATGAAATAATTGGCGTAGATTTTGTTACTCAATTAATGGAAAATATGGCATTAGGAAATGGCGATTTTGAGAACTTTGATTATAATACTTATACTATAGATTTTATTCCTCTACAAAATCCAGAAAGTTTTTATGTAACTACATATGCTTTAGATCAAATTATGGGAAAAATGACTGAAGAAGAAATAGAAAAATTTTCAAAACAATATTATGTTGCAATGCGCAATGATAATATAATTTATGCATCTATTAATAATGTTATAAAAACTTGCGCTCAACATTATTCAATAGAACCAACGCCTATAATTAATAAATTTTGGTTTGATTTTAGTACGAAAAAAGAAATTGATATTGAAACATTTGCTAATTTTATTGAAAATGAGTTACAAATAAATGATTCAAAAATTATTAAAGAAGCTTGGGAAACCGTTTTTAATAATCAAACCACTATATCTTTAGAAAAACAACATCAAAAAATGTTTGAAAATGTTACTTTGGATTGTATTCCAGAAAAAGATGAAGCACATAAAATATTAAAAGAAAAAATTACAAGAATATACTCAAAAGGTGATTTCCCTCTAAGTACTCTTGCTAATTTTCTTTCTAATGCTGATGGTGTAAACTTAAATGATAATAACCCAATTTATTATGAGATTTTTAAAAATAGAATAAAAAATGAAAAGGTAGTATATGCCGGATCTAAATATAATAATATTATTAAATCTATACCTGGTCCCCAGGGCATGCCAAATTATGATATGGATGCAGAGTTTACTTTTGCTGAAGAAAATAAAGCTTTATTAAGTTTTTTATTTAAGCAAGATGAATTTGGATTAAATTTTGCATCAATAAATTGTCATGGAACGGGAGGCTTACTCTTTTTATATCCTCATTATGATGAGAAAAAAGATACAGAAATTATAGAAAATGGTGGATATGTTGAAAGAGATTTTAGTTTTTTAATTAATAATATTTTAGCAACAGAGTATACTAAAACAACTGGTGAAGTTTATAAAGAAAAAATGAATAGTGATGATACAGTTTCTAATTTAGCTTATAAAACTACTGGTTATCCAACTGTTCCAACAGGAGTTGGAGATTTACTTAGAAAAACTTTTATAGGTGCATTTTTATTAGAGTTATCTAAAATGGGTGGCAATCCTATAGGACCTTATGGAGATAGATATGGAAACTATAATCTTACTATGGAATCTAATATGAAAGCATGTATGAATATGTTAAAAACTATAAAAGAAATAAAATATATGTATAAATCAAAATATATAATGCATAAAGAAAATGATTCTAATATTGAATATACAACAGTGGCAAATACTAAATTTACTAAATAAAACTATTTGTTAAATTCATTTTATGTGGTAAAATAACTATTAGGTGGTTTATATGGCAAATAAAAAAAGAGTATTAAAACAAAAAAAACAGGTTAATGAAGATATGACTCAAATTAGAAATTTAATAATATTGTTAGTTATAGTTATTTTAATTTGTGTTGGAATATATTTTTTAACCGAAAAATTAGTTGATAAAGATTTAATTAAAAAAAGTGACACATCGACTGCAACTGCTGAAATTGATTATGATAGCGCTATAGTTGGTACTATGTTTAATAGAGTAGAAGATGAGTATTATGTCATACTTTATTCAAAAGAAGATGATGGAATGAAATATGATACTTTATTAAATATATATAGATCAAGTGAAAATTATATAAAAACATATTATGTTAATTTAGATTTAAAAATTAATAATGGTGCTTTAAAAGATACATTAAATAAAACTCCTAAAAATAGTAAAGAAGTAAGTGTTACTGGTCCTACATTATATAAAATCAAAGATGGAAAAGTAACTGAGTGCTATAGTGATTTTGATAGTATTAAAAGCATTTTAAAATAAAAGATGTGTACACATCTTTTTTAATGGAGGATAGTTTATGAAAAATCAAATAAAAATAAGTTTACCTCAACTTTTAGTTATTGTTGGTATATCTAGTATAATATTATCTTTAGTAACAGGGTCATTAGTATATGGAAAACTTAATACAACAGGAAAAGTTACTACAACTAATAATAAATACATAAATCAATTTATTAATACTTATAATAAATTATTAGATGAATATTATGAAGATTTAGATGAAAATGAATTAGTTGATGCCGCAATAAATGGAATGTTAAATTATACTGGAGATGATTATACTATTTATATGGATGAAGATGCAACTTATTCATTAAATGAGAGATTAACTGGAACTTATGAAGGCGTAGGAATAGTTATTAAAACTAATGAAAATGAACAAATATTTATTGATGAAGTTTTAGATAACAGTCCTGCAAGTGAAGCTGGCTTGCAACCAGACGATATAATACTTTCAATTAATGATAATGATTTGAGTGGAAAAGATTTGGCTTATGCTACTAGTTTGGTCAAAACTGATGAAAGTACTATAAAATTTAAAATATTGCGTGGAGAAGAAGAAAAAGAATTTACTATTGAAAAAAAAGTATTGATACAGCCAGCACTGACTTCCTCTATAAAAGAATATAATGGAAAAAAAGTTGGGTATATGTATTTAGAGGCATTTTCGGATACATTAGATGTTCAAGTAGAATCAACTCTATTAAGTATGGAGAAAGAAGGAATTGATTCATTGATAATCGATTTAAGAGGAAATACAGGAGGATATTTAAATTCTTGTACTAATATTGTTGAACTCTTTTTGAAAAAGAACGCATTGATGTATTCTATTAAATCAAAAACAAAGACTACTGATTATAAGGATACTACTGAAACAAGTAGGAATTATCCAATTGTTGTTTTAATTAATGGTGCGACAGCGTCTGCAAGTGAAATATTAGCAAGTTCTTTAAAATATAGTTATGGTGCAACTTTAGTAGGAACGAAGAGTTATGGTAAAGGAAAAGTACAAACAACAGGAAAATTAGATGATGGTACTATGATTAAATACACTTCGGCGAAATGGTATACTTCAAATGGAGATTGTATTGATGAAATTGGACTAAAACCAGATGTTGAGGTTAAGCTTGATGAAAATTTTTTAAATAATCCAATTGAAGAAAATGATAATCAAATAAACGAAGCTTTAAGAATATTAACAGAATAATTCGACAAAATATTACATTAATTGACATATATTTACAGAACTTTACAATATATATTCTTTTAATTTGTCACTTTATATACTATAATTAATTTGCGTGGGAAAAAGGAGAATAATATGAAAAATAAAATACGTGTAGTACTAATTGATTCTGATAAAGAACAATTAAGAAGTATGGAGCAGTATTTTAGCAGTCACGCAGTAATCAATGTAGTTAAAAAATTTAGTGATGGTTTAGAAGCATCAAATTTTATTAAAACATTTCCAAATAAATTTGATGTGGTTATTACAGATTTGATTTTGTCTAATAAGGATGGTATGAGTCTAATTAAAGATATGAGAGCAAATAAAATAGACAAAGATATAATAGTTTTAACAGGATATAATTCTTTAGATGTTATAAAACAAATAAGTCTTTATAATATTAATTATTTTATGTTAAAACCATTTGATTTAAAAGATTTGGAAAGCCAAATATTAAATTTAAATATTAGACAGGAAAATATAGTAGATAAAAATAGACAATTACAATCTGCAATTTCTAATCTTTTACACTCTTTAGGTGTACCATCACATATAAAAGGTTATGAATATATTAGAGAAGGTATAGGTCTTATGTATAACGATCCTAGTTTATTGGGAGCTATTACCAAGGAAATGTATCCAGAAATTGCATCTAAATTTAATACTACGAGTAGTAGAGTTGAAAGAGCAATAAGACATGCAATAGAAATTAGTTGGAATAGAGGAGACTATGATTTAATGGAAGAAGTTTTTGGACATAGTGTAGATTATGATAAGGCAAGACCAACTAATAGTGAATTTATTGCGACTTTGACAGATAAATTAAAATTAGAAACTAAATTTTGAATAAAAATTAAATTTTATCCTCATTATATACATAAGATATATAAGGAGGATTTTTTTATGACACGTAAAAATGATTTTGTAAAAAAGATATTAAAAGTTGCAGAAAAGGAAATGCTTATGTTAAATCATCCATATGTTGGTAGTGAACATTTAATATTAGCTTTATTAAAAGAAAATAATATAAATTATATTACAGAAAAATATGATTTAAACTATGATAATTTTAAAGAAGAATTAATTAATATAATTGGTAAATCTAATATTAAAAGTGAAACTATATTACATACACCTTTGTTAAAAAGTATTATAAACGAATCTATTAAGTGTGCAAAAGAAAATAATAATGGAACAGTTACTCCTGAACATTTATTTTTAAGTATATTAGAAAGTGGAGATGGAATAGGAGTTAGAATTTTAATTAATATGAATATAGATTTAGATAGTATGTATAAGGATTTAAAAAAGAGTAATGGCTTCATAACTAATGTATTAAATAAATATGGCTATGATTTATCAAATAATGATACTGTTTTATATGGTAGATTAGATATAATGGATGAAATGGTAGAGATTATTTTAAGAAAAAATAAAAATAATCCATTGTTAATAGGAGAAGCAGGCGTAGGTAAGACAGCAATAGTAGAAGGACTAGCAAAGAGAATAAAAGATGGGTATTATAGTATGCTAAAAGGTTATAGAATATTCTATTTAGATATGTCTTTATTAGTAGCAGGAAGTAAATATAGAGGAGATTTTGAAGAAAGATTAAATGATGTAATAAAAGAAGTTATTGACAATGAAAAAATAATTTTATTTATCGATGAAATACATACATTAATAAATGCGGGTGGATCTGAAGGTGCTATAGATGCTGCTAATATATTAAAACCATATTTAAGTAAAGGTGATATTAAAGTAATTGGAGCAACTACAATAAATGAATATAATACTTATTTGAGTAAAGATAAAGCTCTATGTAGAAGATTTGAAATAATTAATGTAAAAGAGCCTAATTTAGAAGAAACTAAAGAGATACTATATAAAGTAAAAGATAATTATAAAAAATATTATAATATAAATATTACTAAGAAAAATTTAGATACTATATTAGAATATTCTAATAAATATATTACAAATAAAAATAATCCAGATAAAACACTAGATGTTTTAGATAGTGTATGTTCATTAGTAAAAAATAAAAATAAAGATAAAATATTAAAAGAAGATATAGAATATGTTATAGAAAGAAAAATAAAAAGAAAATTTAATATTAATAAAGAAAATATAAAAAGTAAAGTATCTAATGTTGTATTCGGTCAAGATATAGCAATTGAAGAAATAATAAATATATTAGCAGAAAATAATTCTTTTAAAAGTATATTATTATTAGGTGGAATAGGAGTAGGAAAAAGTTTAAGTATAAGTGAAATAAGTAAAGAACTAAATATAAACTTTATAAGATTTGATATGAGTGAGTATACTAATAGTTATAGTATCAATAATTTTTATAATGGTGAAAATAGTGTTTATAAAAGAATAAATGATAATAGTATTATTCTATTTGATAATATAGAAAAATATAATAAAAATATATTAGATATTATTTTAAAATTAATAGAAGATAGAGAATTATTAGATAAAAAATTAAATAATAGTTTTATATTTTTGAGTGCAACTAATAAAATATTATATAATATTGGATTTAATAATTTATTAAATAATATAATATATGATAATAAAGAAGTTTTAAATAAAGTTGATTATATAGTAAAATTTAATAGTATAGGAATTGACTCTATTAATAAATATATAGAATATAATAATATTAAAGATTTTGATATATCTAAATGTGACTATAAAAATTATGGATTTAGAGGTATAAAAATAAGTTTAAATAGTAAAAATTTAGTTAAGTAACTTAACTTTTTTTATTTGTATAAAATATTATTATTTAGTATAATAAAATAGAGAAAATGGAGGAATTATGAAAGATTATATTTATATCTATAACAGTTTAGGTGAAAAAGAAAAAATGGAATTAGTTTTAACTTTTAAACTTAAAGATGTTAAATCAAATTATGTTATATATAAAACTTTAGATGGCAATAATACTTATATAGCAAGATATAAAGATAACATAGAAGAATTAGATACAAATATAACTGAAAAAGAAATAGAATTAATTGAAAAAATGTTAGAAGGAATAAAAAATGAAATTAGTAGCAAATAAAAATCATAAAAAAATAGATTTTAATTCTTTAAAGAAAACTTCTGCCATAGCTATAAGTGGTATTTTATCTTTATCATTGTATTCTGGTGCTTTTCCTAAAAAAGTAAAAGCAGAAGATAATATTGAACAAAATATATATATTAATGATACTTATGGGGAAAATAGTATGTTTGATATTTATGAGCAAACTGATTCTTTAAATAAATTAGGATCTATTTATTCATCAGATTTATATGATAATAATAAAAAAAGATTTATAGATTTAAATAGATTAAATGGTACTACTTTAAAACATATTTCTTTAGAAAATATTAACTTAAATGATATTGAAAATATAAATCAATTAAATAATTTACCATATTTAAATTCTATATATTTAGGATGTAAAGATAGTGTAGATTTTTGTGAAAATAATTTTTCATTTTTATTTAATTTTCCTAATTTAAAAGAAATACAAATAGAAAAGGATGAGTATACATCTAGTATTGATTATAGATTTTTAGAACAATTTACAAATTTAGAATCAATAGAATTAATTCATTGTGATTATGATTTAGATTTAGATTTTTCTAAATTTCCAAAATTAAAATATTTATGGATAAAAGATGCAGAAGCATATAGTTTAGCGATAGGGTTAGACAGTGAACAATTAAATTATTTAGAAAGTCATAATGTAATAATAAACGGAGTAAATGTTCAAAAACTTAGAGAAATAGATGCAACAATTGACAATATAGTTTCTAAACTAAATGTAGATGTAAATAGTAGTGATCAAGATAAATTAGATGCTATATTAGTTTATATATTAGAAAATTATGAATATTCAAATGATTCTGAAAATAATATTACATCAAAATTTTATAATAATGGATATTTATATGGTGCATTAGAAAGAAACGGAGATATAATTTGTGGAAATTATGCAGCATTACTACAAGCTTTAGCTAATAGATTAGATTTAGAAACACAATTTATATTCAGTGATGATCATGCATGGAATTTAGTTAATATAGAAGATGAATATTATTATGTAGATCCTACATGGCTAGATAATGAATTTACAATTGGAATAGATTTTCCTAACATAATATTTGAACCTTCAAATTTAATAAAAAATAAACAGTATGAATCATTGGATAATTACTTATTCGAAGTCGAAAATACTCCATCTCATAGTGCAACAAATTTTCCTACTTATATTACTATTTCTCCTGTAGATAATATTGAAAGTAAGGATAAATCTTACAAAGTTATATTTGGTAAATATAAGAAAGTAATTGCTACTGGAATTGTATCATTTGCACTAATAAAAGCTATTATTAGACTTTTAACAAGAAAAAGAAAAAAAGCAGAAGATTTAATCAATGAGAGAAAAAATAGACATTAAAAAACTGTTAGGAAAATACAACTAAATTGTATTTTTTTGTGTGCTAATTTATAATAGTTATAGGTGATTTTTATGCATGATATTTGGAATCCTTGGCATGGCTGTAAAAAAATAAGCGAAGGCTGCGAAAATTGCTATATGTATTATTTAGACAAAGTTAGAAGTAATAAAGATGGCGCTATTATTTATAAATCTAAAACTAATTTTAATTATCCATTGCAAAAAGATAAATATGGTGAATATAAGATTAAAAGTGGAGAAACTATTAGAATTTGTATGACTAGTGATTTTTTCTTAAGTGAGACTGATGAATGGAGAGATGATGTATGGAAAATAATTAAAAAAAGGAGTGATGTAATTTTTTTTATTTTAACTAAAAGAGCAGATAGAATAAAAGATAATTTACCAAGTGATTGGAACGAAGGATATGAAAACGTAATTTTAAATGTAACTGCAGAAAATCAAAAAAGAGCGGAAGAAAGAATACCTATTTTATTATCAATTCCTGCAAGACATAGAGGTATTATGGTTGCTCCATTTATAGGTAAAGTGGATATCGATAAATATTTAAAAACTAATTTAATTGAACAAGTTATAGCGGGTGGAGAAAACTATGATGGCTCTAGAGTATGTGACTATGATTGGGTAAAATTAATAAGTGATGAATGTAAAAAATATAATGTAAAATTTTGTTTTATGGAAACTGGAACTAAATTTAAAAAAGGAAATATTATTTATAATATTCCTTCTAAAGAAATACAAAGTAAAATAGCTTATAAATCTAATTTAAGCTATTTAGGAAAAGAGATAAAATATAATTTAAAAAATTACCAAGAGAGTCTATGGGATAATAAATATGTACCTTATTTTAAAGATAAATGTAATACTTGTGGAAGTAGAATAATATGTAATGGATGTAGTAATTGTGGTAAATGTAATTAGTTTTTAAATGTGTATTTTAATGTCTAAAAATAAAAATAATTCTTTGTTTAAATTAAATTTATGTTTTTTTATTCAAAATGAATATAGTTATATGCAAATTTAGCGGTTATTATATAAATTAATGGTAATCTGTATTTGTAAGAGTATTGTAACTTTTACATAGAGAGAGTTTGTTATGTAAAGGAGGTAAATATGAAGTTTTTAAAAATTTCATTTTTAACATTAATTATAGCTATAATAGCTGATATGTCAATTGCATTTGCTTATTCAACTGTGTCTGGGACTGTATTTTCACTTGAATTAGATAAAAATAATGCTGAATGGACAGATTACAGAACAAAGAATACTTGGTCAACTATGACTTATGAGCATTTAAATTCATTTACTTGGTTGACAAATCCATGTCCAAAATGTAAAGTAGCTGCTAAGCCTTATACAGAAAATGGCGATATAGGTGTAGCTGTTGTTACAGTTACTGGAGATAAAAAGGGTTTCACGAACCCAACAAATTTTCAAACACCAGATAATTATAGATTAAATATTTGGAGGTTTGATACAACACTATTAACTACATATCATGGTTCTCAATGGATGATTAATCCAAAATAATTTTTAATTATAACAAACTCTTTTTAAAACTTTTAGGAGTAAATTTATGATAGTAAAGTTAAAAAATAATTTTTTAGAGATTATATCTTTTTTAATATTATTAGTATTATTAATATTTAATTCATATTCATTTATTAATAATATAAATGAAATAAATAAAAAAAACAAAGAGGCATATGATTATTGTTTAAGCATTAATTATAAAGATTCCGAATATGAATCATATTGCAATAATGTACTTTCAAATCAAGAAAAAGTAGATTTTTTTACAGTATTAACTAATATTGTTATTTTTGGTTATGGTAATATTTCATATGTATTATTCTTATTTATTACAATACCTAGTTTATATTATATATGTAAATATTTAAAAAATAATTTTTTAAAAAATGAGCTAACAAGATGCAATTATAAAGTAATAAAAAAAAGACTATTTAAAAAAGCTTATTTATCTGCATTTATTTTACCTACTATTATAATTATTTCTTTTATAATATCATATTTATATACAGGAACTTTTAATGCAGATTATGCAATAAAATATTCAACAACAGGGTGGAGTGCTAATACTTTATCTAAACCAATTTTATTTATTATTGTATATGTTTTTAATATATTTATACATAGTTTATTATATGTTAATATTGGACTATTAATAGTAAGAAAATACAATAATTATTTTATAGCTGTTATATCATCTTTTTTAATGTTTATTGGTATTGAAGCAATATTAGAAATATTATTTAACGGAATTATATTTACTTCTATATTAAAATCTTCTTGGGGACATAATTTTAATATAATTAATATGCTTGCCTTAAATGATCAAGAAGGTATATATACATCGCTTATTGTACCATTTATTTTATTAATTATATCTTATATTGCTTTGCATATTTTATATAATAATAAAGAGAAATTAGTTATATATAGTGAAAAAAATTAAGGAGTTTATAATGGAATTAGAAATAAAAAATTTATCAAAATCTTTTAAAAAAATTACTGTTTTGAATAATATTAATTTAAAAATGTCTAGTGGAAATATATATGGATTTTACGGAAGAAATGGCGCAGGTAAAAGTGTATTGTTAAAATTAATTTCAGGTTTTTACATTCCTACAGAAGGAGAAATTTTATTTGATAATGTAAATTACAATTTAAAATTAGAATATCCTCCCGATTTAAGAGCTTTAATAGAAAAACCAAATTTTCTACCCGATTTGACCGGATTTGAAAATTTAAAATTATTAGCAAATATTCAAAAAAAAATATCAGATAATGATATAGTTAATGCATTAAAAATTGTGAACTTATATGAAGAAAAGGATAAAAAATATTGTAAATATTCGTTGGGAATGAAACAAAAATTAGGAATTGCACAAGCAATTATGGAAGATCCTAAAATATTAATATTAGATGAACCTTTTAATGGTATAGAAGAAAAAACTGTGAAAAAATTAATTGATTATTTAAAAAAAGAAAAAGATAAAGATAAATTAATAATTATTAGTACTCATATAAAAGAAGACCTAAACAAACTTTCAGATAAGATTTTTATTTTTGATAATGGAGAATTGATAAATAAGTAATATGTTTAAGAATTTATATTTAAAAATAAATAACCATTTGAACCAAAAAAATATATTATTAATATATTTGCTAATTTTATTAGGTGTTCTTATTCCTACATTATCAGGAAATGTTAATCATAATTTTTGGTATAGATTATTTAATATTCAAAATAGTAGTTTTTTCAATATGATGTTATTTTTTGCAATAGGTTTAAATACCATTTATTATATAAGCGAATGCTTAAAATCATATGATTTTATCATAAGGTATCAAAATTTTAAGCAAATGATAAATATTTTTATAAAAGATATAATTATATTTACTATTTATTTTTCATTTATTGCATTAATTTTATCTATTTCTGGTGCAATTTTATTTTCGTTTGGAAATTTTCAAATTATTAATCATTCTTTTTATAATTTTTCTATAATATATTATATTATTTTCTTTTTTATTCGAAGTTTAATTATATCGTCTTTAATTAATGTATTATTATTTTTATTATTTATTAAATTTAATAAGTTTACTAATTTATTGATTATAATTATAAATAGTTCTTTATTTATGTTTATATCTATTGGAAAATTGAAAGTTCCACATTTTTATAATATGCCGATATTATTACATTATTATTATATACCTACTTTATATACAGATTTTCTTTTAGAATTAATTTGTTCTATATTAGAGGTAATTTTATTGATAGGTATTATTAAGGTTATTTATTCAATATTTTCTTGTAAGAAAAAGGATTTACTATGAGATTGCAATTAAAAATTTTTTTAAAAATCTTAAAACAAAATTTACTTTGGATTTTATTTGGTGTAATCCTAATAGGACTAGGAATTATATTTATAAAAGTTAAACCAAAAGAAATAAAATTTAATATAGAGAATTTCTTAATATTAATTGGATACCCTAATATAAAAAAAATAAGTTTTGTTTCGTCTTTACTAATTATATTTCAAATAATTTTTATTAATTATTTAATTTATTTATATTATTCATTTGAGTTTGATAATTCTTTTGAAAATATAATTTTACGTATAAATCATAAAAAATGGTTAATTAATAAATTAGCTCTAATTATATTATTTATATTTATAATAAAATTATTAGAAATTTTTGTTATACATTTATTTTTTCCAACAATACATTTAAAAATAGATTTTATATTTATACCAATTTTGTATTGCTTATCAACAAATATAATATTTATAACAATTTTAAATTTTTTAGGATATAAGAATATATTATCTTTAATATTTATACTTTTAGTTAATTATATAGTCTTTAATTTTTTTAATATATATATAATTGCATTTGCTTTTATTTTCTTGATTTTGATTAATCTTAAATATTTTAATTTTAAAATTATATATAAAAATTCATATAAGTAATTAAGCTAGTTAATCTTTTTTGTATACATATAATTTATCTTTGCCTTCATAAGAAATAGGTGCTATATTTTTTATTTCAAAATGGGATTCATTAAAATATTCTTTATCATTAATTGAATAATTTGAATAAAGATATGCTAAAAATATTAATCCATTATTTTTTAACATTTTAGATAATTTATTTTCTATAAAATTTTTATAATTTATTATTATAGGTGCGTCAAAATAGTATCCTGAATAATTAATAATATTTGATAAATATATAGTATCATATAATTTCTTTGAAATATTTGGTAAATCAATTATATTGCAATTATAAAATTTAGGATCATAATTATTAATTATATTTTTTAATTTATAAAATTTTTCTTCTTCTAAATATAAATTATATCTAATAATTTCAGATTTAATAACATCTTTAAAGAATAAAGGTGATGTTTTTAATTTATATCCATCTTTATATATAAATAATATATCCCAAAAAATTTTTGCATCTAATGGTAAATAGTCTCTTATCTTTTGGTAAGTTGCTTTATTAAAAACTTTTTTATTTTTAAATAATTTATTTTTTTCAACTAGAAAAAAAGTAAAAAAGTCTTCATAATTTAATACTTTTATTGCTGCACTTTTTAATTGTACATAATATTTTGTAAATACATTTATAT
The DNA here is from genome assembly GCA_947626515.1 of uncultured Bacilli bacterium. Classification (GTDB taxonomy): domain Bacteria; phylum Bacillota_I; class Bacilli_A; order RF39; family UBA660; genus UMGS1124. The sequence continues at coordinate 15,527 of CANQSL010000008.1, read as the reverse complement.
CAAAACAATCTATGCTTTTTGCGCCTAGTAGCATAGCATTAAACATATGATCTCCTGAAGATGTGACCGTTAAAATATCTTTATTAAATATATCTTCTTTTTTATAATATGATTTTATATTTTCTGTAGTAAAAGAATAAATTGAATTATATTTATAAAGATTTTCATCATCATCTTCATTAGTTACTTTTTTATAGGCTCTTTCAGCTATATCTATTATTTCTTGATATTTATTCATAATTTCCCCCTTAAGATTAATATTGTAGCACACTTTTTATTTTTATTCGCTTTTTAATTCAAAAAGAATATCTCTAAGTTCAGCTGCTCTTTCAAAATCCATCATTTTAGCAGCTTCGCGCATTTCTTCTTCTATTTTAATTAACATGTTTTGCTTATCTTTTTTATTTAGTTTTTTATTATCTTTATCTTCTTCAACTTCATTGCTAATAAGTTCTTTTATACTTTTTATAATAGTTTTTGGTATAATATTATGCTCTTTATTATATTGTTCTTGTATATTTCTTCTTCTTTTAGTTTCATTAATACTTAATTCCATAGCTTCACTTATCTTATCAGCATACATTATTACATGACCGTTTGCATTTCTTGCACATCTTCCAATAGTTTGTATTAAACTTCTCTCACTTCTTAAAAAACCTTGTTTATCAGCATCCATTATTGCTATTAAACTTACTTCTGGAATATCTATTCCTTCACGTAATAAATTTATACCTACAAGTACATTATAAGTTCCTAATCTTAAATCTCTTATTATTTTCATTCTCTCTAAAGTTTTTACTTCACTATGTAAATAAGCAACTTTAATTCCTAAACTTTTTAAATAATTTGATAACTCTTCTGCCATTCTAATTGTTAATGTTGTGATTAATACTCTTTCATTTTTATCTATTCGTTTATTAATTTCTCCAATTAAATCATCAATTTGGCCTTCTGTTTTTCTTACATCGATTGTTGGATCCAATAATCCTGTAGGTCTAATAATCTGTTCTATATAGTTATTATTAACAAGTTCTAGTTCATAATCTCCAGGAGTTGCTGAAACATATATAACTTGATTAATTTTTTCTTCAAATTCATTAAATTTTAAAGGCCTATTATCTAATGCACTAGGAAGTCTAAATCCATAATCTACCAATGTTTGTTTACGCATTCTATCTCCATTATACATTCCTCTAACTTGTGGAACAGTAACGTGAGATTCATCTATAACTAAAAGAAAATCTTTTGGAAAAAAGTCTATTAAACAATTTGGAGTTTCTCCTTCTTCTCTTAAAGATAGATGTCTTGAATAATTTTCAACTCCATGGCAAAAGCCAGTTTCTTTTAACATTTCTATATCGTATAAAGTTCTTTCTCTAAGTCTTTGTTCTTCAATTAATTTATTATTATTTTTAAAATACTTTAGCCTTTCTTCAAGTTCATTTTCTATTCTTTCTATAGAAATTTTTAATTTTTCTTCACTTGTTACAAAGTGACTTGCTGGAAATATAGTAACGCTTTTTTTATTTTGTTTAATTATTCCAGTCAATATATCAAATTCACATATTCTATCTACTTCATCACCAAATAGTTCAATTCGAATACCATTTTTCTTTTCCGCTATTGGAATAATTTCAATGATATCACCATTTACTCTAAATGTTCCTCTATGAAAATCTATTTGATTTCTTTCATAAGTCATATCTATAAGTTTTTTTAGTAAATCATCTCTTTTTATGATATCTCCTAAGTTTATAATTAACATTTTTTCTTTATAATCTTCAACATCTCCAATACCATAAATACAAGATACACTGGCGACAACTATAGTATCTTTATTTTTTAAAAGACTTGCAGTAGCACTATGTCTCAATTCATCTATTTCATCATTAATACTTGCATCTTTTTCTATATATGTATCACTTGATGGAACATAAGCTTCTGGTTGATAATAATCATAATAAGATACAAAATACTCGACGTGATTATTTGGAAATAGCTCTTTTAATTCTCCATATAATTGTCCCGCTAAAGTTTTATTATGCGCTAAAACTAAAGTAGGTTTATTAACTTTTGCTATGACATTTGCAATTGTAAATGTTTTACCAGTACCAGTTGCACCAAGTAAAACTTGATTTCGTTTTCCCTCATTTATTCCACTTACTAATTCATCAATAGCTTTTGGTTGATCTCCATTGGGCAAATAATTAGATACTAATTCAAACATAAAGTTGCCTCCATTCGTTTATTATTATATATCATTTTTTAAGTTTTTATAAAAAAACTATTAGATAAACTAATAATTTTCATTTAAATTTTTATATAAGTTTTCACCAATAAATTTAATTATATATTCTTTATTTTTCTTTCTAGATTCATTAATAGTTTTTATTTCGTATTTATGATATTTATCATTATCCTTTTCATATATTGATATAAAAATTGTATCATCGTTTCCATATAAGTTTTGCGGATCTGGATTATTTATTTTGCCAGTTATACCAACACCTATATCACTATTGGCAAAAATAGATATGTTTTTTGCCATTTCCATTGCTGTTTCAATACTATATACACTATACTTATCAATTATATCTTTATCGACACCCATTTTTATTTTATATTCATTTGAATATGTAACAGCAGAAAATTTAAGTATATTGCTTGCTCCAGGATGATTAGTTATTTCTGATGCTAAAGCACCTCCAGTACATGATTCCATAGTTGCAATAGTTAATTCTTTTTCATTTAACAATTTTACAATATTATCAAAAATTTTCATAATGAACTCCTTATTAATTATTAATATAATATTAATTTTTTTTAAAGTCAATATATTGATACAAAATATTAAATATGATAATATTATGTATAATAAAGGGGTGAAATTAATGAAAAAAACTCGTATATTTGGACATAAGAATCCTGATACTGATAGTGTTTGTGCTGCTATAGTTTTATCTTTTTTAAAGAATAAATTAGGTGCTGATACTGAACCGAGAATATTAGGCGAAATTAATAAAGAAACTAAATTTGCATTAGATTATTTTAATTTTGAAGTGCCACAATATTTAAATGATGTAAAAATAAAAATTAAAGATATAAAATATCATAAAGATTATTATATAGAAAAAGATGCAAGTATATATAAAACTTATAATTTCATGAATGAGAATAATTTAACGGGTATACCTTTAGTTCAAGATGATTCTATGTTTGTAGGATATGTTTCTTTAAAAGAAATTGCAAAATATATGATAAGCAATATAAGTAATAATATCGATACATCATTTGATAGTTTATTAGAAATATTAAAGAGTGATAAGTATATAAAAATTGATAATTATATAATTGGTGAAATTTATATTTCTTTAAAAAATAAAAATATTAATATAAATAAAAATACTATTTTAGTATGTGAAAATGATAGAGAAATAATAAAAAACGCTATTGATAGTAATGTAAAAATGATTATATTAGTTGGAAATGATGATTTAAATTTAGATATTATGTTAGAATGTAAAGAAAAAAATATTAATTTTATAAATACAAAATTAAATGTATTAGAAATATCTAAATTATTATGTTTATCAAATAAAATAGATAGTATTAAAAGAAATGAGAATTGCATTACTTTAGAGCCAATTGATTATATGAGTGATTTTATTAATATTGCTAATAAGACAAAACATACTAACTATCCAATCGTAAGTAATAGGGGAAGATGTCATGGTATGTTAAGATTAATCGATACTATTGAATATGAAAAACATAAAGTTATATTAGTAGATCACAATGAGTTTAAACAGAGTGTTGATGGATTAGAGGAAGCGGAAATATTAGAAGTGATAGACCATCATAATATAAGTGATATTAGTACTAAAATGCCAATTAATTTTAGAAATATGACAGTTGGAAGTGTAAATACTATACTTTATTATATGTATAAAGAAAATAATATAGATATTCCTAAAGATATAGCAGGTTTAATGATGAGTGGAATTATATCTGATACAGTTTTATTAAATAGTCCTACAACTACTGTTTATGATACAACAGTTTTAAAAGAGTTATCAGAAATCTCATCTATAGACTATAAAGAATATGGGATGAAATTATTAAAAAGTGGTATGAATTTTGAAAATTATTCAACACAAGATATAATATATCACGATTTTAAAACATATTCAGTTTTAGATTATAAATTTGGAATAGGACAAATTTTAACTGTAGACTATAATGATTATAAAAATACTATTGATGCTTTTGTTGAAGAATTGAATACTATAGCTAAGAATAATAATTATGAATTATGTACTTTATTTATAACAAATATAATAGATAAAAGTTCTTGTGTAATATATAATATAGATAGTGAAAAAATAATAAAAGATGCTTATAATTTAGAAAATATTTATGAAGGCATTATAATAAAAGATATTTTATCTAGAAAAAAACAAATTGTTCCTAATATTATGGAAGTCATTGAAAAAATTAATTAAAAAAACAACATGTGTTGTTTTTATTTTGTATTTAATCCATCTAGATATCCTAATACTTTATTTTTCTTGTCTTTACTTAATTTTTCAAATAAATCTAATAACATTAAATCAGTTACATCAAAGCCATTCTTTTTAATACTTAAAAGTGGCATATCATCATTGATTCTTCCTAACAAATAATCTGTAGATGTACCTAAAAAATCAGCCATTTTAATTAAAGTTTCTACAGAAGGAAAAGATTTGCCAGATTCGTAAGCAGATATAGTTTCTTGACTTACTTCGGCAGCAATACTTAATCTAATTTGGGTGATTTTTTTCTTTTCTCTTAACTTTCTTAAATTTTCCATAACCTCACCTCTAAAATAATTTCTATATATATTATTGTATAAGAAATATTTGTATATTATAGATATGCTACTTATATTTAAATATATACTATGGTTGTTTTAAAAAATTGTTTTGTTATTTAGTGCAATGTAGTATAATTATAATGAGGAGAATATATGAGAGTTGGGTTAGTAATTAGTGGGATAATTAATATTTTGGTATCTATAATATTTACAAGATTTACTGGTATTTCTTTATTTTATTCAATTTTTCCTATGATTACGGGTATTATTTTTATTTTATTTTCATATAGTGAAAATTTAAAATCTAAAAAACAAATTATATTAATTTTATCTATTTTTCTATTAGCTGTATCACCTTTAAGTTCTTTTATAAATTTGTTTTTTATAAGTGAGATCGACAAAGAAACTAAAAGGAGTAGAAGTCCCAATATTGATATTGATCCAGAAATAAAAAGAATAGATATTCTTATTAAAATAGGTATAAGTTTAATAATTCTTTCTTGTTTAATATTTATATTTAGTGATTGGAATATCTTTAATGAAATGATTGTATCAATATTTTTAATTATTTTTACTTTAATATTTTATTTATTATATAAATTATTTAGTATAAAAATAATTTTACCTAGTTCACAAAAACTATATTATATTTTATATAATTCTTTTATTGTTTTAACTTTTTTAGCTTTAGGATATTATAAATTTTTTGGCAACTATTTTTCTCCATTAGGATTAGGAAAAAATATATTTTATACGGTACTTTTATTAGTAATTAGCATCATTTTAAATAATGTGAAAAAATTTATTAAATTAGAATATATAAATTATTTTATATTGATTTGTTTAAATTTATCTTTAGTAAATCTGTTAATATTTTTAGATTTTTCATATCTTCAAATAATATTGATATTAAATATTATTGCAATAGTATTAAATTTAATATCCAACAATGATTATTTAAAAAATTATAATTATATATTATGTTATTTATTTAATTTTTTAGTAATATTTAATTTTTATAATTCTATTTCGTTTATATTATTGCTTATTATAAATTTTATTTTTATTAATTATGTTAAAATTAAAACACAAGACGATAGTTTTCTTCAATTTGTAACACCTATTTTAAGTTATATTTATATATTTGAATTTGTTATTTTTATAAATCAATTTAATTATATAGAAAGAAATATTATATTAAGTATGTTATTTATGTTTTGTTATTTTATATTAAATATATTTTTAAATAAAAATACATTGATGACAAAAAGAATTACAACTATATTTTATAATATTGCTATGTTTATATTTACTTTAATATCATTCTTTCTAAATTTTAAAGTTCTTATATACGTTATTATAATTAGATTATTAGCATTAATATTTTATAAATATTTCTCAAAAAAATATGAATCTGATGATGTAGAATATTGTATAATACCTTTAAATATACTTATGCTATCACTAACAGTTACAAGATTAGTTAGTTTATATATAAATATTACTTTTGGAATGATATTATTAGTACTTATTTTGACTATTTCACTTTATATGTTATTTATAAAAAATAGTAATATAAAGAGCATTAGCTTTTGTACTTTGTTTGTATTGCTAATTATAAATACTTTTTCTTGTATAGATGAAAGTAACATAATAATTATAATATTATCTATATTAAGTTTATTTATTCCATTAATACAATCTAAATTAAATAATAATCTATATTTTAAATATAGTTTCTTATTTCTAATAGTTTCAAGTTATTTTATTCTATTTAATAATGTATTTGATTTATATAATAGATTTTTATTAAATATCTTGATAATATTTATTTTATATTTATTGGATAATAAAAAAGAGTATTTTAAATATCTTTTAGTATTCATAGCATTTCCAATAATTACTTTATTATATAATATGGATTTAAATATTATATTTAAAGACATACTTTTAAATTTATTTCTTTATTATATACTTATAGTATTTATTTATAACTTTGTTAAAGATCAGACGGGAAAAAATATCGTATTTTATATATTTTCATCAATAATTTTATTACTTTTGTTTTATAAAGAGAGTTATATTTATGGTATTTATATAGGGCTTATATCATTAATATTAATTATAATAAGCAATATATCTGATAGATTTAAAAAACTATTTTATTATGGAATTGTAATATTAATTATTAATATATTATATAGATTAAAAGATATCTGGTTAAAAATACCTTTTTGGTTATATTTACTTTTAGCAGGATTAGCAATAATTATATTTGCAACTTTTAAAGAAATAAAAAAAATTAATAAGAAATAAAATGAAATGAAAAGCGTATTAATAAATTTTATTTATTGAATTTTTATAAATTTATGATATCCTTAAAGTGGAGGGTACAAATGGTTATGAATGAAAAATTATTAAAAGAATTATGTTTAACTTTAGCAAAGAGTAAAAATGATGGAGCAATATCTTTATTAAAAAAATTTATATTGAAAAATAAAAATTTAATTTCTGATAAAAAGGCATTTACTTATGAAATAGTTTATAATTTAATGTTAAATAGTAACTTTGATGTTAATTTGGAAAGATTTGATTATATATGTGATTTATATGATATAATCAGTGATAAATTTAATAATATTATTTATAAATTTGCAAAAGAAGAAATAAATAATCAAGCTATTATAAAATTACTTGATTCTAAATTAGGAGATTTAATTAAAGATTATCTTTTAGGAAATTTATTAGATTTTTCTAATAATAAAGAATTAACTGAATATATTATTAACTTTAAAAATTTCAATCCTGAAAATACAGTTCAAAATATTTTGATTCATTTAAAAGCATTAAATGAATTGTGTTCAGAAATTCCTGATAAGGTTTATATAGGAGAAGATAATATTTTAAAAAAGATTATTCCTCCAAAAAAGGAAGTATATTTGGAAAGAATAAATAATCTAACTTATTTATTAAGCAAAATATTAGATAGACATATAAAAAATATAAAAATAGATAATAATTTGGTTATAGAAATAATAGATAATGTTAATGGAGACATTACTAATGATATTTTAACTACTTTTATTAAAGATGATTTATTAAATAGAGATACAATTAATAAATGTGAATTATTTAATTCTAAACTAAGGGTAAATTATAATAATTTTATTAGATTATTACTATCTAGTAATTTAACTTGTGAAGAAATGCAAAAAATAAATAGTTTTGATATATATTTAAATAATTTATTTAATTTATGTGATGATGAATATAAGAATGAATTAAAAAAATATATGGAAACTAAAGATATAAAAACTAAGAAATTAACTAAATAATAGGTATTTATGGAAAAAATATATATTGCAGGATTCGATGTATTTTGTGAAAATGCTTTTGAAATAGGTGAGTATTATAAAAATATTTGTAAAAAATATAATTTTATTGGATTATATCCTTTGGATAATGAATTAGAAACTTCAAAAGAAATTTTTTTAGGCAATATTAACTTAATAGAACAGAGTGATATAATCGTTGCTAATCTAAATAATTTTAGAGGGGATACAATGGATGATGGAACTGCCTTTGAAATAGGTTATGGATATGCAAAAAATAAATTATTATATGGTTATATGGATGATGTAAGAGATTTAATTACCAAAATTGGAAATAAAGATTCTAATGGATTTATTGTAGAAGATTTTAAAAAACCTATAAATTTGATGATAGCTGAATCAGTTAATATTGTTGAAGGAAATTTTGAAGATTGTATAAAAAAATTAAGATTATATAAAAATAATTAAGGAGGATAAATATGGAAAAATCAAAAGTTTATTTTAGTAAAGAAATAACACCTGAAAAGGTTGTTGAGATTTATAAAATGTTAAATAAAAATTTAACAGGTAATGTAGCAGTAAAGGTTCATTCTGGAGAAAAGGGAAATCAAAATTATTTGCGTCCTCTATTTATGAAACCAATAATTGAATATGTTAAAGGAACTGTAGTAGAGTGCAACACAGCTTATGATGGACAAAGAGATACTACTGAAAAACACATTAAATTGATGGAAGAACATGAATGGAGTAAATACTATAATGTTGATATTATGGATGCAAAAGAGGATTTAGAACTATCCATACCAAATGGAATTATTTTAAAGAAAAATTATGTTGGAAAAAATATAGAAAACTATGATTCTATGTTAGTTTTATCACATTTTAAGGGACATCCAATGGGTGGATATGGTGGCGCTTTAAAACAGCTATCCATTGGAGTTGCATCTAGTCGTGGAAAAAGATATATTCACTGTTGCGGAAAAGAAGGATCATATGAGGATATGTTTAAACAAGATCAAGAGAAATTTTTAGAGTCTATGGCTGATGCAGCAAGTAGTGTTGTAAATTATTTTAAGGATAATATTGTATATATAAATGTTATGTGCAATATGTCTGTAGATTGTGATTGTTGTGCAGTAGCTGAAGATCCATGTATGAAAGATATTGGTATATTAGCATCAACTGATCCTGTTGCAATAGATCAGGCTTGTATTGATTTAGTTAAATCTTCTGCAGATCCAGGAAGAGATCATTTACTTGAAAGAATTGATTCAAGACATGGAACGCATACTATAGATGCTGCAGAAAAATTAGGTATAGGTTCTAAAGAATATGAATTAATTACAATTGATTAAAAGTTTTGTCGAAGAAAAGAATAAATGTTTTATTCTTTTTTTTTATACATAAGTTTATTTAGGAGGCATTATGGAACTAAATGGACTAAGTGATGAAACAGTAAAAATTAATAGAAAAAAATATGGATCTAATCAAGTAGAAAATACAAAATCTCATAGTTTTTTTTCACTATTTATAGAATCTTTTGGAGATCCAATAATAAAAATATTGCTTATTGCACTTGTTGTTAAAGTTGTACTTTTATTTAGAGACTTTGATTGGTTTGAAACATTGGGAATTTTAATTGCTGTTTTCTTAGCTTCTTTTATTTCATCTATTAGTGAATATGGCAGTGAAAAGGCTTTTAAAAGATTACAAGAAGAAAATTTAAATATAAATGTAAAAGTAAAAAGAAATGGTAAATTAATAACTATTAAAATGAGTGAAGTTGTAGTAGACGATATCGTTTATTTAGAAAGTGGAGATTTAGTTCCTGCTGATGGAATTATATTAAAGGGAAATATTCTTATAGATGAATCAGCATTAAATGGCGAGAGTAAAGAAGTAGAAAAAAATATTAATAGTAAAATTTTTAAAGGAAGTATAATTTGTGATGGAAATTGTTATATTAAAGTAAGCAGTGTAGGTAGAAATACGATGTATGGAAATATAGAAAAAGAGATAATGTCCAAAACAATTGATAGTCCTTTAAAAATAAGATTGCGTAAACTGGCTAAGGTTATAAGTGTAATTGGTTACATTGGATCTATATTAGTTGTTATTTCATATTTATTTTCAACAATAGTTATAAATAATAATTATGATATGGATTTGATAATTAAAACTGTCACAACTCCTAAAATAATGATAGATTATTTAATATATGCTTTAACATTATGTGTTACTGTAATTATTGTAGCTGTTCCAGAAGGCCTTCCTATGATGGTAGCATTAGTATTATCTAGTAATATGAAAAGAATGTTAAAAGGAAATGTTTTAGTAAGAAAATTAGTTGGAATAGAAACAGCTGGAAATATTAATATTCTTTTTACTGATAAAACTGGTACTATTACTAGTGGTAAATTAAGTGTAAAAAAATTATTAAATTATAAAGGGGAAGAATGTAGTAGAGAAAAATATAAGAAAATATTTATAGATAGTCTTTTATATAATAATGCAAGTATTTATAGTAATAATGATGTAATTGGTGGGAATAGTACTGATAAAGCTATAATGAATTATTTAAAACTTGATAAAATTGAAGATAGTGAAATGATAGTAAATTTTAATAGTAAAAATAAATATTCTTGTAGTAAAATAGTTGATAAAAATATTTTTTATTTTAAAGGTGCTAATGAAGTAATTATTAATAAATGTGATTATTATTTAGATGAATTAGGATATAAACAAATTTTAAAAAATAAAGAAAATTTATTTAAAATAATTTCAAATTTAACTAGAGAAGGAATGAGGATAATTTCAGTAGCTTATAAAACTGGAAATTCTATTTTAAGTAATCTATGTTTTATAGGTTTTGTAGTTATAAAAGATGAAATTAGAGATAATGCTTTAAATGGGGTTAATTTGGTTAAATCTGCTGGTATACAAATCGTTATGATAACTGGTGATGATAAAGATACTGCTATAAGTATAGGAAAAGATATAAATTTAATAAATAGTGATAAAGATTTAGTAATAACTAGTGATGACTTAAATAATATGAGTGATGAAGTACTATTAGATATTTTACCTAATTTGAGAGTAGTAGCGAGGGCATTGCCCACTGATAAAAGTAGATTAGTCAAAGTTTGTCAAAAGAAAGGATTAGTAGTAGGAATGACTGGAGATGGGGTAAATGATGCTCCTGCATTAAAAATTGCTGATGTGGGTTTTGCAATGGGAAGTGGTACAGAGATAGCAAAAGAATCTTCTGACATTGTTATAATGGATAATAATTTAATATCAATAAGTAATGCTATTTTATATGGTAGAACAATATTTAAAAGTATAAGAAAATTTATAATATATCAACTTACAGTAAATTGTTGTGCATTAATATTGAGTATAGTAGGGCCATTAATAGGAATATCTACTCCAATTACTGTTGTTCAAATGCTTTGGATAAATATGATTATGGATACATTAGCTGGACTAGCTTTTAGTTATGAAGCTCCATTAAAAGAATACATGCAAGAATTACCAAAAAAGAAAAATGCATCTATAATAAATAAATTTATGTATTTTGAAATAATTATAATTGGTATATATTCTTCATTGTTATGTATATTTTATTTATCTAGTAATTTTATAAGAAGTCTATTTAAAAATGATTTATATTACATGACTGGTTTTTTTGCTTTATTTATTTTTATGGGTATATTTAATGCTTTTAATGCTAGAACAACAAGATTAAATTTATTGAGTAATTTAAATAAAAATAAAATTTTTACAATTGTATTTATATGTATTAGCATTGTACAAATATATTTAATATATTATGGAGGAAATGTTTTTAGAACTTATGGATTATCTTTAAAAGAATTAATTATTGTAATTTTATTAGCATTTTCTGTAATCCCTGTAGATTTATTTAGAAAATTATTATTTAAAAAGAAAAAAGTTATCGATTATATTTGATAATTTTTTTAAAATTAAGTAGTGTAAAAAAACTAAAACATATTTGTATTGACTTTATATTTAAAGAAATATTAATATAAAAAACTTTGCTAAGAATATATGATAGTCTTATAAAGAAATCGATATAAAAAAATATCGATTTTTTTATAAAAATTTATAGACAAAAAAAATAAATTTGAGATATAATGTTATTAGGGTGATGGTAATGAAAGTATCAGGAATTAAAAATATAATAATTAATTTAGAAAATAATAAAACCATCGTTGCACCCAGTGAATTATTTACTAATCTTTATGTTTCTAATATAGATAGTAATGGAGATGAAATTCCTTATGATCAAATTGATAGCGATAGCTCTTTGATAGGAAATTTTTTTATGATAAAATTAAAAAATAAAATTATAGAATATAATTTAACAAATAAAAATTTAAAAGAAAATGCTTTTAATATAATAAAAGATGGAATAACAATAGACAGTATAATTATCAATTTTGAAAATGGAAAATCGTTGCCTTTTATAATAAAGTCAAATGATACTTTCGAAGTATTTAAAGAAAAAGAAGATTTATGTATTGTTCAAAGTGAATATAATATAAAATATTTAGAAAACTTATTTGCTTAATTTATTTTTTAAAATCCAATTGCCAATTTTTAAGTGGCTTTTTTTGATATCCTAAATATTCTAAATTTTCGTGGTTTATTTGATTATCTAGTCCTCTAAAGAAATTATTATAATCTCTAAGGGTATAATCTGTCTTATATGAAAAATCATTTGTATTTTCATAATATAAACCATTTCTAAAAGATACAGTAAAAGCATCTAAATAATTCTTTAATATTGTTGTATCTAATTTTATATATCCGTCTTCTAATATTTTTGATGCAATACTTTTAGAATAATCTGTCATTATCATAAATCTTCCTACATTACAACCAGATAGGTTAACTATGCCTAATCTATCTAAATTATTTTTATTCTTATAAAAAAATTGTGAATAAGTAACATCAACTAAATAATAATCATTTATATATTTTACTATATTAAAATAATGATACCCTGAGCCATTATATATTTGTATTTTATTTTCATATCCTGGATAAATTGTAAAAGTATAACATTTTACGTTATATTTTAAACATTTTTTATTAATATAGTTAGATGCTAATTTACAATCATTTGTTAAATTAATATTTTCGAAATCTTTGTGATAGAACCCATAAGTATGTTTATTATATAAAAATAATCTTGTAGAATATACCAAATATTCTATAAAATTAAAATCAGTTTCATTTTTATTAAAATTAATAGGAGTTATTAGTAATTTTTGATTATTAATTTTAGATTCTTGTTTTAATATTTCATCACATATTGTTTTATAATCTTGTGACATACTAATGCCATTATAGTAATAGTTTGTAATTTTTTTAACATATTTATAAAGTTCACTTAAATTATTTTGATAACTTTCTTTATCAGTATTATTTAAGAATGATTTAATTTTGTTAAGATGAGTGTGTAATAAATCCATAAGATACTCCTACTTAAAATATAAAATTTTATATTTATTCATTTGCCATTTTTAATGCTTCTTTTAATAAATTTTGTAAGTCGTTAAATGGAACTTTCTTAGTTTCAGTTTCATATAACCAGTCTAAATATTTATTTTTTTCAGAATCATCAGGTCTTCCATAAATAACTTTAGTTTTGTTTTTAGCTAGCCAGTATCCAAATTCTACATTTGTAGTAAATCCTGGTAGAGCTTCAGAACGAGGTATCCAAAATACTATAACACTTGCGTTATATAGTGCTTCTCTTTCCCACCATACTTGATTTTCATAATTAAAAGTTCTATTATCATGTTCTAATTCAGGTATATATACAATACCATCAAATTTTAATTTTTCTAATATTTTTATAGCTTCTTTACGCCATGTTTCAATATCTAGACTTCTTGGTGTAGGACCTGCTAAAAAAATAGATTTTTTTGCTTTTATAACTTTGTTATCAGAATAATTTATTATCATATTAATCCTTTCTATTTAAATCCATATTTTTTATTGTTTTAATTAAATATTTAGAACTCTCAGTTACTATATTTGAATTTATTGCTTCATTATATTTAAAGAAATTATAGCCTTTACATTTTGTTGGTTCCATAACTTTAATATTACCATTGATATATTTGGCAAAATAAATTATAAATATCCAATTTATATTATTTTTAAAGTGATGATAGATTCCAATTGAATCATTTAACTCTAAATTAATTTCTTCTCCAGCTTCTTCTCTTATTTCACGGATAATTGCAGCTTTAAAATTTATATCTTCAGGTTCTACTTTTCCACCAATATTTTCATATAAATTATTTTCATCCCTTGATTTTTCTCCTCGTTGTTGTAAAAGAATTTCTCCCGCAAAATTTTCTATATGCACAATAACTCCTATTTTTTGATTAGGAAGATTAAATATTTTTAAATCTTCATTTGTCGCTTCATGATCTAATAAATAAAAATGCATTTGCTACCAACTTTCTAATATACATTTGTTAAAATAATTTTATCATAAAATTATTCATATTAAAACTCGAACTAATAAAAAAGTTCGAGCTATCAATCAATCTGATAATAGTATAGCAACATTATAATAATGAGATAAATAATAATTTTTTCTTTTTTAATATTGACCTCTTTTATTAAAAATTTCTGTTTTAATATTAAATTATCATTTGTAAAAAAGAACAAGTGTTTGATATAATGTTAATGGATACATTTGAAATATATTAGGTGTTTTCCCTTTCAATTATCAGAAGATAAAAGAAAGGTGGTGTTAATTATGACAAAAAGAGTACTTTCTCAATTTATTATAATTTTGCTATTATTCTTTGTAGTAATCACCTTACTATTTAGGTAATAAAAACATCTGATTTCAACAATCGTTGATTTCAGATGAAATCCAATAAGGGATAACATCTGATTCTCGCAATCAAATGTATCCTTTTTTATTTTATGCAAGTTTCATGCACATATTCATGATAACATAAAAACGTACTTTTATCAAGTGCGTTCTTGAATTTGAGTTTGATATATGGTGTTTAGAATTATAAAAGGAATACAAGTAGAGTCTTTATCATATTTTTTAAATTTTTGTTTTGTTCGCTTGTTTTATATTGTTATATTATTTATAATTTCTATAGGGAATATCAGTTGTTGAGTGTCTACCTCTAATCTTTATAGAGAGGAGGTTTGATATAGTGAAAACTAAAACTTTTATTTTAAAAGTTTTAAAGCTCATTGCTATCATTTTATTTCTCCTTATCATTATGATAGTAGTTATAAAAAAATGACACTCATTCGCTAGAATAAGTGCCTAA
>CANQSL010000007.1 GCA_947626515.1 uncultured Bacilli bacterium | reverse complement strand
ACTTGTGTATGTAAACAAAATTATGAAAAGTACAATAATGTTTGTGTACTAAAATGTGGAACAAACGAAGAAAGAAATAGCTCAGGTACTTGTGTATGTCAATCAGGTTATGAAAGACGTGAAGGTAAGTGTTTGCCAGAATGTGGAGAAAATGAAGTAGCAAGTGGTGAAGTATGTTCTTGTAGGACAGGCTATGTAAGAGATTATTATTCTAATAAATGTGTAAAATTAAATATTTGTACAGCTTCAAATGAAGTAGCAAGCGGAGAAGATTGTGTTTGCAAAGAAGGATACAGTAGAAATGCCAATGGAGCTTGTGTAAGACCTTCTACTTCGTCAACAAATAGAACATCAGGGGAAAGTACTTCTGGAGAAAGTACTTCTGGGGAATTTTGCAATGATAGTGAAAAAATAAATAAGATGCTACAAAATTCTATTAATTGGTGTCTAACTAACGATTCTTCTTATAAACAAGCATTACATACTTCAAATGAAGAAATAGCTAAAAGTCTTTGTGTAGATGCAATATATGAAGAAAATACTGGTAGATGGTCTACATATGCATATGCATACATGGGAAATTATCTAACAAAAGTGTTCTTATACGATAGGCAAAGATCTATAGATTCTATAATCCCACAAATGAAGAAAAATTCAATAAAGTGGTTTATAGCTGATAATAAAAACGAATTAGAAGATAAAAATACGTGTTTAGCACATTTATTACCATTTGAAACTAAATATTATGGTGATTCAGGATTGTGGTATTCTCTATCTAATGTATATAAAGAAAATCAACCTCTTTATGTGCTTGAAGCACAAACTTATTTTGAACAAATGAAAGATAATTCTAGAGCTTGGTGTACATCATCTGATGATAAAGTAAAAACTAATTTACATGAAGAAAATATAGCTTTAGCAGAAACTTTAAGAAATATTGATGATAGTTATTCTACATTAAGATATGAAGATGGATGGTGGTATATAACTGATAGTAATGGTAAAGAAAGGGCATTTTATGGTGTTGCAGAGTGTGGAAATTCAGTAGCATCATCAGAAACTTCATCATCAGAAACATCATCATCAGAAACATCATCATCAGAAACTTCATCATCAGAAACTTCATCATCAGAAACATCAGGTATTACATCATATGAAGCATCCCCAGAAGCATCATCTAGAGAACAGTAAACTTCAAGATAATTATAGAAAAGAGTGATATTAGTGAAAAAGAAGGAAAAGAGTATTATAATAGTTAGTATTTTAGTAGTGTTTCTAATTGTTGTAGTATTAGTTTTATGCTTTTTGTTAAAAGGTAAAAAAGAAAGCAAAGAAATATATTATGAAAAAATGGAAACAAAATTAAAGGCTGATTTTAAAAAAATGTATAGTGAAGTCAATCTTCCTGATGCTGCCGATATAGTAGTGCTTACTCTTGGTGATTTAGAAAGAGCTGGGTATTCTATGAATAATTATGTTAGTTATGATAAAAAAAGTTCATGTAATAAAGCAATGACATACGCTGAGAGAAGTGTTGTTAAAGGAAAAGAACAAATCAAGGTTTACTATCTATGCGATGAAGATGCTAATTACGATTATTTAAAATAATGTCTAAGATAATTGTTATAGAAGGAACGGATTGTTCAGGAAAGGAAACACAAGCTAAACTTTTAGAAGAAAAGTTAAAAAAACTTGGTAAAAGGGTGGCTATGTTTTCTTTTCCTATGTACGATACTCCAACTGGTAAAATTGTTGGTGGTCCACTATTAGGTAAACCAGAAATTTGTAAGTCTTATTTTGATAATCCATCAACTCTTGATCCTAAGATATTTTCTCTTTATTTAGCAATTGATAGAAAGTACAATATAGATAAAATAAGAAAGTATTTGGATGATGATTATATAGTTATATTGGATAGATATGTTTCTTCTAATATGGCTCATCAAGGTGGTAAGATAATGGATGAATCTGAAAGATTTAAGTTATATAATTGGATTGAAACATTAGAATATGGTTTATTAGAATTACCTAAACCTGATTTAACTTTATTTTTACATATGCCTTATGAACAAGCTTGTATATTAAAACAAAATAGAGTTAATTTAGATGAAGTAGAAAAAAATGAAGAATATTTAATTAATTCAGAAAAAACATATTTAGAATTATCTGAGATATATGACTTTAAAACAATAGAATGTGTAATAGAAAATAAAATTAGAACTATAGATGATATTAATGATGAGTTATTTAATATAGTTAAGGAATTTTTAGATAATAAAAGATTAATTTTACATAATTAATCTTTTTTGATAAACTTATATTGGTGATTTTATGGTATTAATTACTGGTGGAACTAGTACTTTGGGAACTGCATTAGTTAAGATTTTTTTAGAAAATGGATATAGTGTAATACTTGGTTATTATAAACATTTGGATATAGCAGAAAAAGTTAAATCAGAATATAAAGATAATTTAATATTGGAATATATTGATATTACTGACGAAGATTGTGTAAAAAATATATTTAATAAATATGATATAGATATTTTAATTAATAATGCAGCTAAATCATTAGATAATTATATTGAAAATAAAAGTTTTCTTGAATTTATGTATGTTGTTAAAGTAAATTTGGGTGGAACATATTTAATGTGTAAATATGCTATAGATGCTAAATATATAATAAATATTAGTAGTAAAGATGGTATAGATACATATAGTCCTATAAGTTTGGATTATTCATCTAGTAAAGCTGGTATTATAAATTTAACTAAAAATTTAAGTTTATATTATAAAGATAAATATATTTATGTAGTATGTCCAGCATGGATTAATACATCTAGTGTAAAAGAAATGAATCCAATATATTTAAAAGAAGAATTAAAAAGAACTAATCAAAAAGAATTATTAGATGTAAATTATGTAGGTGAACAAATATATGAATTAATTAATTCTAATAAAGAAAGTGGGAGTGTAATAATTATTGATGAAAAAAAGTGAAATTATTAAATTAATAAATGAGTGTGAAAATGAGTTATCTGATTATTATAAAAATATAGAAAAAATATGTGAATTAAATACGTTTAAAGTAATGGATTCTTTTAAAAAAAATAAAGTAAGTGAGATACATTTTAATTCTACAACAGGGTATGGTTATAATGATCTAGGTAGAGATATTATAGAAGATGTTTATAAAACTATTTTTAATACAGAAGCGGCATTAGTTAGGAATCAATTTATAAGTGCATCTCATGCGTTAAATGTAGCTTTATTTGCTTGTTTAAGACCAAAAGATACGATGTTATCAATTACTGGAACTCCATATGATACGTTGCATGAGGTAATAGGTATTAAAAAAAATAGTAGTAGTTTGAGTAGTTTTGGTGTAAAGTACGAGGAAATAGACTTAATAAATAATGATTTTGATTATGAAAAAATAAAAGAAAAATTATCTAAAAAGAAGTATAAATTAATACATATTCAAAGAAGTAAAGGTTATGCTACTAGAAAAAGTTTAACTATAAAAAAAGTAAAAAAGGTAATAGATTTTATTAAAAATATTGATAAAGATGTTATTGTAATGGTGGACAATTGTTATTGTGAAATGGTAAGTTCACTTGAACCGAGTAATGTTGGAGCTGATTTAACAATAGGTTCTCTAATAAAAAATTTAGGTGCAGGTATAGCTTCAAATGGAGCTTATATAGTAGGAACTAAAGAATTAATTAATCTATGTGGAGAAAGATTGACTTTGCCAGGAGAAGGTATAGATGTAGGGCCTAGTTTAGGAGCTAATAAGGAGTTTCTTAAGGGATTGTTTTTTGCTCCTAGTGTTGTTGCTTCGAGTTTAAAGATTGCTACATTGACAAGTTTAGTTATGGAAAAATTAGGTTATAATGTAGAACCAAGATATAATGAAGAAAGAGCAGATATTGTTCAAAATATAATTTTTAAAGATAGCGAATCACTAATAAGATATTGTCAGGGAATACAAAGTGGTTCTCCAATTGATTCTTTTGCTTTACCAATTCCAACAGATATGCCAGGATATAGTGATAAAATAATAATGGCAAGTGGTTCTTTTACTCAGGGAAGCAGTATTGAAATAAGTTGTGATGGACCTTTAAGAGATCCTTTTATTGCATATCAACAAGGTGGTCTTACTTATGAAAGTGGGAAATATGCTCTTATTAATGCAATTGATTTTCTACTAAATCAATAAATATTAACGTCAGTTTTTGATAACTTGACAACAGGGGTTATATTTTATAAAATATTAAATATAAGAAGGGTGATATTCTATGCATAGTGAAAGGTTTCATTTAACTACTCAAGATATATTAAATTATAGATTTAAAGTTGATGCAAGAGGATATAGACCACAAGAAGTAGATAAATTATTAGATATGGTTATAGCTGATTATACTGAATTTATTAATACTATAAAGAGAATTGAAAAAGATAATCGTGAATTAACTGAAGAAAATAATAGAATTAAATCTGAATATAGAAAATTAAGAGATAAGATTGATTCTGTTTCTCATAGTACAGAGAATACTGGTGCTATGACTAATTTAGATTTACTTAGAAGAATAAGCAATCTTGAAAAGACTGTTTATGGTAGAGAAGATTAAAATCTGGGCAAACGCTGCATATAATAATATGTAGAGGAAAGTCCATGCTCGCACTATCCTGAGATGGTAGTAGTGTTCATGCTAGAGGAAAAAATAACTCTAGGTAGTTTTTACTAACGGCTTCGAAACGACCTCAAATGGTCTTATTAGATATAAAAGTGTCAAAGAGACGAGTATATTTGGAAACGAATATAGTGGAACGTGGTAAACCCCATGAGCGAGAAACCCAAAATTTGGTAGGGGAACCTTTACAATAAAAATGAATTGAGTAAAGGACAAAGTTAATTTGTAGATAAATGTTTGTCACCTAATTGGTACAGAACATGGCTTATAGGATTTTAATTTTTTTATTTTAAAGGAGTGAGAAACTTTGATAGAAGTTGGAGATAATTTGAGAAATTCTAGAGAAGTATCGGGGATGACTTTAGAAGAAGTCAGTGGAGATTTAGATATTCCAATCATATTACTTGAACAAATTGAGGAAGGTAATATGGGTGCATTTAAGGATATTTTTGAACTTAAAGGCTATATTGAAAAATATGCAAAATATATTGGACTTAATCCAGAAGAGATAATAGATGAATTTAATAGTTTTATGTTTGAAAGAACTAGTAAAATTCCTATGGATAAGATAGAAAAAGCTGCTAAAGAAAAACAAACTGAGGAAGAAAAAGAAGATAGAATAGCTTCACCATATACTAAAGAATATCCAAAAATAAAAACTGCTCCATATATTATAGCGTTAATTATTTCAATTATTTTAATGGTTATAGCGCTTGTTTGGAGTATAAATCAAATTACTATAGCGAATTCAATTAGTTATATAATAAGATAGGAGTAATATTATGAATTTACCTAATAAAATAACTATTACAAGAATAATACTAGCAATAGTTGTAATGATATTATTAATGTTTCCTTATGGGAATGTAGGATACAATGTTCCAATATATAAAATATCTAATGTAACACTTAGTTTAAATTATATAGTAGCAGGAGTTATATTTATTATTGCTGCATTAAGTGATACTTTAGATGGCTATTTAGCTAGAAAAAATAAAATGGTTACTGATTTTGGAAAAGTAATGGATGCTATTGCAGATAAAATATTGGTTAATGGAGT
The DNA here is from genome assembly GCA_947626515.1 of uncultured Bacilli bacterium. Taxonomy (GTDB): domain Bacteria; phylum Bacillota_I; class Bacilli_A; order RF39; family UBA660; genus UMGS1124. The sequence continues at coordinate 35,059 of CANQSL010000007.1, read as the reverse complement.
TTTAATAATATTGGCTTATAATGGAAATATACCACTTATTATACCAGTTTTAATTATTACTAGAGATACATTTGTAGATTCGATTAAAATGGTATCAGGTTCTAATGGAAAAGTTGTTGGTGCTAGTATTTGGGGAAAACTAAAAACAATATTTATGTTAGTCGGTTTGTCTTTGGTATTCTTCTCAAATTTACCATTTGAATTATTAGGTTTAAGAATTGATTATATATTCTTAATTATTGCAACTGTACTATCTATATATTCTGGTATAGAGTATTTTATTCAGAATAAAAAATTACTTTTGAAAAATAAATAGCTAAATTTAGCTATTTTTATATGCAAATTTTTAAAATTTAAAACATTTGTTCGTAAAAATGATTGACAAAAGTATTTCTGATTTGTTACAATTATTTTGTAAGAAATATGGAGGATACATGAAGGCAAAAGAAATAAATGATAAAAAAGATAAAGATAAAGCTTTAGAACAAGTATTAGCAGATATTGAAAAACAATTTGGAAAAGGATCTATTATGAAACTAGGTGGTAATGAACACATGGAAATAGAAACGACCTCTAGTGGTTCTTTAGGATTAGATATAGCTTTGGGAGTAGGTGGTTTTCCTAAAGGAAGAATAATAGAAATATACGGTCCTGAAAGTAGTGGTAAAACTACAATAGCACTACAGGCTGTTGCAGAGGTACAAAAATTAGGTGGACGTGCAGCTTTTATAGATGCAGAACATGCATTAGATCCAGTATATTCTAAACAATTAGGTGTCAATATTGATGAGTTATTATTGTCTCAACCAGATACGGGAGAGCAAGCTTTGGAAATTTGTGAAGCTTTAGTTAGAAGTGAAGCTGTAAATATAATTGTAATAGATTCAGTTGCGGCATTGGTACCTCAAGCTGAAATTGAAGGTGAAATGGGAGATAGTCATGTAGGTTTACAAGCTAGATTAATGTCTCAAGCATTAAGAAAATTAAGTGGTACTATTAATAAGACAAAGACAACAGCAATATTTATTAATCAATTAAGAGAAAAAGTTGGAGTTTTATTTGGAAATCCAGAAACTACTCCAGGTGGTAGAGCTTTAAAGTTTTATTCTACTATTAGACTTGATATTAGGCGTGGCGAACAAATTAAAATGGGAGATAATATAATAGGTAATAGAACTAATATAAAAGTTGTAAAAAATAAAGTTGCTCCACCATTTAAAAGTGCAACAGTGGATATAATGTATGGAACTGGTATTTCAAAATCTGGAGAAATCGTAGATATTGCAAGTAATATTGATATTATCGAAAAAAGTGGAGCTTGGTACTCTTATAAAGGTGAAAAAATAGGACAAGGTAAAGAAAATACAAAAGCTTATTTAGAAGAAAATCCAGACATAATGGCTGAAATAGAACATAAAATAAGAGTTCATTATGAATTAGAAAAAGAATCGGATGAAGGGTCTAGTAAATAGACTTTTTTTAATATTGCAAATTTCTTTTTTTGATTTTATAATAGATATGTAAATATTTATAAAAAATAATTATTTATGAAATAGATGGAGGAATTTATGGAAATAACTACTATGTCCATAATTGCTCTGATTGTTGGTTTATTTGTTGGTGCTTTAGCTATATATATAGTTATTGTAATAACTGGAGCTGGAGCAGGTAAAAAGGCTGAAAAATTATTAGAACAAGCTAAAAAGGATGCAGAAAAATATAAAAGAGATGGAATTTTAGAACTTAAAGAGGAAAGTTATAAAATAAAAGCTGATACTGATAAAGAAATTAAAGAAAAAAAACAAGAAATTATGCAAAGTGAAGAAAGATTATTGACACGTGAGAAGTCTCTAGATAAAAGAGAAGAAATGTTACAGAATAGAGATAATCTTTTAGATCAAAAAGATAGTAATTTAAGTGCTTTACAAAAACAAATCCAAGAAAAAGAGCATAAAATGGATGACTTACTAAAAGAAGAAATGACTAAATTGGAAAGTATTGCAAAGTTTTCAAAAGAACAAGCACATGATCTAATATTAAAAAGAGTAGAAGACGAAATGTCTATTGAGATTGCAAATTACATTAAAGAAAAAGAAGCGGAAGCACAAATAGAAGTTGACAAAAAAGCTAAAGATTTATTAGTAAATAGTATGCAAAGATATAGTAATGATGTGACTACTTTACAAACTGTATACACAATTGCTTTACCTAATGATGAAATGAAAGGTAGATTAATTGGTAGAGAAGGAAGAAATATTAAAACTATTGAATCAGTTACTGGAGTTGATTTAATAATAGACGATACTCCTGAAGCAATAGTTATATCTTCATTTGATCCATATAGAAGAGAAATTGCAAAAATAACTATTGAGACTTTGATTAAAGATGGAAGAATACATCCAACAAGTATTGAAGAAATCTATGAAAAAGTTAAAAATGATATGGAAGCTAAAGTTAAAGAAATAGGAAATGATACAATAGTAGAATTAGGATTATCTAAATTTGATCCAGAATTATTATCATTAATTGGTAAATTAAACTTTAGAACGAGTTATGGGCAAAATGCTTTACAGCATTCAAAAGAAGTTGCTCATTTATGTGGTTTAATAGCAGCTGAATTGGGAGAAAATATTACATTAGCTAAAAGAGCTGGATTACTACATGATATAGGAAAAGCTATTGATCATGAAGTAGAAGGAAGTCATGTAGAATTAGGTATTGATATAGCTAAGAAATTTAAAGAAGACGAAGTAGTAATAAATTCAATTGCATCACATCATGGAGATACAGAAGCTAGAAGTGTTATAGCGATTATTACACAAATTGCTGATACGCTATCAGCTGCAAGACCTGGTGCAAGAAATGATACTATGGAAAACTATATCAAGAGATTGGAACAATTAGAAGAGCTTGGTAATAGTTATGAAGGTGTTGAAAAAACTTATGCTATGAAAGCTGGTCGTGAGATAAGAGTAATTGTTAAACCAGAAGAAATAGATGATTTAAAGAGCTTTAAAATTGCAAGAGAACTAAAAGAAAAAATTGAAAGTACTATGCAATACCCTGGTACTATAAAAATTACTGTTATTAGAGAAACTCGTGCTCAAGAAGAAGCTAAATAAAAAAGATTTAAGTTGTTAAATCTTTTTTAATATTTCAAATTCATTTAAGAAATAACTATCTGTCATGCCAGCAATATAATCTATTGTAATTCTTACATTACTATTATTTTCTTTATATTCATTACTTATATCATTTAAAAAATTTTTATAAATATTATATTCTGTCAAATTATTTTCTAATATATATAAACATTTTTTAAAAACTACATTAAATCTAAATTCATATTCTTTTATTTCATCTTTAGAATTTGCTTTAAAATAAATATTTTCATAATTAAACTTAATTAAAGCATTTAATGTTTCATGCATTTTTTTAGACAATTTTAAATAGTTTTTACCATATGAATTTTTTATGACGTCTAGAATTAAGTTATTAACAATATCTTTATTGGAATTTCCCAAAGTCTTTTTTATCTCAACTGGTATATCACTTTTTTTAATTTTTTTTAATTCAATTGCATCTTCTAAATCTCTTCCAATATATGCTATTATGTCACTTATTCTAACTACACAGCCTTCTAATGTCATTGGAGATAAAGTATTTGCAAATTTTTTATCTTTATAACATTTTTGATAATCATTTAAAAATTCTTCTTTAGTTTTACTTTTATAAGTATATTTATTAGATAATTTTTCTCCATTATGACATAGTATACCATCTAATACTTGTATTGTGATATTTTTGCCAATTCCATTATTTTCTAAATTCATTAAAGTTCTTACACTTTGTACATTATGTAAAAAATAACCTTCGTCATATTCTAGAGAGATCTTATTCAAGATAGATTCACCGACATGACCAAATGGAACGTGACCTAAATCATGTCCTAATGCAATAGCTTCTATTAAATCTTCATTTAAATTTAAAGCTCTTCCTATTGTTCTAGCAATTTTGCTAACTAATTGAACATGTATAAGTCTTTTTGATATATGATCATTTGAATCATTAGTATAAACTTGTGTTTTATCGTTATACCTAGTATAAGATAAACTATGAATTATTCTATCAATATCTCTAAAATAATTAGGACGTATATCGCTAACATATTCTTCTAATCTAATTGCATCTTTGTCTTTAGAAGCATATTTTGATAAATATTGTTCATATTTTAACATATTATCTTTAAAATTCATAACAAACCACCTAAATTAATTATAACAAATAATAAAAAAACTAGAAATAATTTTAAATTACAAATAAATATTTATTTTGTGTTTATAGACTTTTATTTATAAATTTTGTACAATTGAAGTGGTGATAACTTATGGATGTAATCGTAATTGGTGGAGGCGCTAGTGGTTTAGTTGCAGCTATAAAGGCAAGAGAATTAGGACATAATGTAACAATAGTAGAAAGAAATAATAAATGTGGGAAAAAGTTATTATTGACAGGAAATGGAAAATGCAACTTTTGGAATAATATTCAAACTATAGATAAATATCATTCTGCTAATTTAAATTTATTTGAAAATATTTTAAATAATAAAAAAGATGAAGTTATTAATTTTTTTAATGATTTAGGAGTAGTTGAAAAAAATATAAATGGATACTTTTATCCATTTACTAATCAATCCATTACAATATTAAATGCATTATTGTATAGGATAGAAAAATTAAATATAAAAATAATTTATAATGAGTTAGTTACTAATATAAATTTTAAAGATAAATTTATTATAAATACAAATATGAATAAATATATATGTGATAGAGTAATTTTATCAGTTGGATCTAAATCCTATTCTAAAACTGGTTCTGATGGAAGTGGTTATAAATTATTAAAAAATTTTGGACATAATATTAATGAAATTTTACCATCTTTAGTACCTATAATAGGTAAAGAAAACTTTTATAAGGAAATTGAAGGTGTAAGAAGTGATGTTATATTAAGTTTAAGAGAAAATAATGTAATTATTAAAGAAGAAAGAGGAGAAGTACAATTTAATAAGACTGGCTTAAGTGGTATTTGTACTTTTAATTTAAGTGGGTTAATATCAAGAGGATTAAATAATTCTAAAAAAGAAGAAATATTAATAAATTTTGTTCCTTGGTTTAATGGAAATAAAATTGAATTTATTAAATGGTTAGATAAAAAGGATAAAAGATATAAATTAAGTGAACTTCTAGATGGATTTTTAAACTATAAAATTGGAAACTTAATTATAAAATTAAGTAAAAATACTTTAGATAGTTATTGGGAAGAAGTAGATAAAGAAAGAATAGTTGATTTAATAATGAGTTTTAAAATAGAAGTAAAAGATACTCTTTCATATGAAAATGCACAAGTATGTTCTGGAGGAGTATATTTAAATGAAATAGATACTAATACTATGGAATCTTTAAAAGTAAAAGGTTTATATGTAACTGGTGAACTTTTAGATGTAGATGGTGATTGTGGTGGATATAATTTGGGAATTGCTTGGATGACTGGATTAATAGCAGGTGAATCTATTAAATAAGGAGGTAATGTATGAATTTAAATAATTTAGAATGTATTAGTGAATTTATTGATATAGATGAATATCTCGATTTTATGAATTTTGTTAAAAGTCATATGCAATATCCAGAATGGTTAGGTGATTTTTCAAAAAAAGATTTAGAGTTTATGTTAAAAAATGAATCTAAAATTTGGATTTACTATCTAAATAAAATACCTATTTGTTCAATGATGTTTATCCCATCGAAAGAAAAAGTAGCCAATTATGGTCCAATGTTTGTTAATCCAAATTATGTTGGAAAAAATTTGCAGTATCAAATGTTAAAAAAATTAGATGAGTATTCATTAAATTTAGGTTATATTAATGCAATGGCAACTATTCATCCTGATAATATATATTCTATAAATAATTTTATTAAAGATGATTTTGAATTTATAAGTCAAAAAGAATATAAAAGAGGATTGAGAAATAAGTATTTAAAAAAATTAAATTAATTGTATTAACTAAATGTATTTGACATAAAATGTCTATGAGTAATAATACGTTAAGGTAGGGAGTAATATTATGTATGATGTTATTGTAATTGGTGCGGGTCCAGCGGGATTAACTAGTGCACTATATTTAAAAAGAGCAAATAAAACTGTACTGGTTTTGGAATCTAAAAATTATGGAGGACAAATAATTAATGCAAATTATATAGAAAATTATCCAGGTATAGAAAAAATAACTGGTTTTGATTTCGCTACTAATCTTTATAATCAAGTATTGAATTTAGGTGCAGAAATAAAATTTGAAACTGTAATTAAAATTGAAGATGATAAAACAGTAATTACAAAAGATAATAAGTATAAAGGTAAAGCTATAATTATAGCGACTGGAGCATTAAAAAGAAAATTAAATTTAAAAAATGAAGAAGAATTTATTGGAAAAGGAATATCTTATTGTGCAACTTGTGATGGAAATTTTTATAAAAATAAAATAGTTGCTGTAAATGGTGGGGGAAATACTGCTTTAGAAGATGCAATATATTTATCTAATATAGTATCTAAAGTTTATTTAATTCATAGAAGAAATGAATTTAGAGCAGAAAATAAATATTTAGAAGAATTAAAAAATAATCTAATGTAGAATTTATTTTAAATTCTAATATTATAGAATTAAGAGGAAGTAATAAATTAGAAACAATTATTGTAAAAGATAATTTAAACAATATTAAAGAATTAAATGTAGATGGTTTATTTATTGCTATAGGGCAAGAACCTAAAAATGAAATTTTTATTAATATGGTAGATTTAGATGAAAAAGGGTATATAAAATCCATTGATGGCGTTCATACAAAAACTAAGAGAATATATGTTGCAGGTGATGCGAGAGTTAAAGATTTAAGACAACTAACAACTGCGGTTAGTGATGGAAGCATTGCTGCAACTGTTGCAATTAAGGAAATGGATAAATAATACTTCTTTTTAATTATAGAAGTGCAATTTAATATTAAAAAATAATAAAAAAGTGAGACATATATATGGAGAGATTAAAAATAATTATAAAGACAAGTATTATAGGAATAATAGTAAATATTTTTCTTGTAATATTTAAAATGATAATTGGTTTAATATCTAATTCAATAGCAATTATTTTAGATGCTGTAAATAATTTAAGTGATGTTACTTCATCTGTAATTACTATTATAGGAACTAAATTATCAAATAAGAAACCCGATAAGAAACATCCTTATGGGCATGGCAGAATAGAATATATAACATCTGTATTAGTATCTATAATTGTACTTATCGTAGGTTTTCTTTCTATTAAAGAATCAATTGAAAAAATAATTAATCCAATAGATACTAAATATACAGCTATTTCTTTTGTTATTATTATATTTGCAATTTTAACTAAATTTATAATGGGAAGCTACGTAAAGAAAGTAGGTACTCAAATAAATTCTCAAGCTCTTATAGCTTCTGGATTAGATGCTTTTTTTGATTCAATTTTGTCATTGGGAACATTAATTAGTGCTATATTAAGTTTTACGTTTAAAATTAATATTGAAGGTTTTATTGGTTCAATTATTTCTTTGTTTATTATTAAATCAGGAATAGATATTTTACTTGAAACTTTAGATAGTATTATAGGAACAAGAATAGATTCTAATCTTTCAAAGTCAGTAAAAAATATGATTGGATCATTTAAAGAAGTTCGTGGAGTATATGATTTAACTTTACATAATTATGGACCTGTTAAAATAATAGGTAGTGTACACATAGAAGTAAAAGATACAATGACCGCTTTTGAAATACATACTCTTTCAAGAAAAATAATGGCTGAGGTATTTAAAAAATTTGGAATTATTTTAACAATAGGAATTTATGCTTCTAATGAAGATTTTCCAAAAATAAAAGACACAGTTAATGAAGTAGTAAAAAAATATGATGAAGTATTACAATTCCATGGACTTTATGTAGATAACAAAAAGAAGATTATTGCATTTGATCTTATAATTGATTTTAAAGCAGATGCTAATAAAATAAAAGAACAAATTATAGAAGAATTAAAAGAAAAATATAAAGAATATAGTTTTGATATATTATTAGATATAGATTTTAGTGATTAAAATAAGAGGTATTCAATATGGATGAATTAAAATTTGATACAATAGAGGAAGATTTTCCTAGATTAACAGAAAAAAATGTTAAATTAATAAACTTTATTATGAAAAATGATTCAAATTACAGAATCGATAACGATGAAAATAATATGTTATCTACTGCAAATTTAGTAAAACAATATAAAAATAATCCAAGTAGAAATAATTTAAAGCAAATTATAAAAGCTATAGATAAACAAAATTCTACTCATTTATCAGCTTCTGGAACTAAAAAAGGGAATAATACAGGAATTGATAATACTACTGATTATATATTTTATAAAATAGGTATAGATAACTTAAGTAAACAAATATATGAGGGAAACAGTTTATTAGTAGATGACATTGCAACTAATTCTATAGCTAATCGTTATATAATTAGTTTTGCATCTAAATTTTGTACATATATGTCAAGATATATGTTTGATGATGATAAATTTAGTATTTACGATGGAATAATGGCTAGTATTTTACCTTATTATTATTTTAAATACGTTAATAATGAAGAAAAAATAACAATAAATAATAACAAGATAAAAGTAAAAGGATATCAATGGTATAGAACTATAATTGATAATATTATAAATGGAACACTAGAAAAAGAGAAATATGTGATATCGAGAGAAGATCTGGATCATTTGTTGTGGTACTATTACAAAGGTGATAAAAATATAAAAAAAGGCAAAGAATTATGTTATAAATCTAGAATAACTAGAGCTTTAGAAACTATTAGAAATGATGTAAAAAGTTAAACTCTACCAACGCTGTGTATATATACTAAGTATATTATACTATAATGCTTTTATAGAGGTGATACTATATGAATCAAGAAAAGATTGGTAAATTTATTGCTAAACTTAGACAAGAGAATAACTTAACACAACAACAACTCGCTCAAAGATTAGGAATAACTGATAGAGCTATTTCACATTGGGAAAATGGCAGAAGTCTTCCTGATGTTTCTTTATTTAAAAAATTATGTGAAATATTAGGTATATCTATTAATGAATTAATTAGTGGAGAAAGAGTAAGTAATAATATAAAAAAAAGTGATGAAAATATTATTAATCTATTAAATGAAAATAAAAGGCATAAAAAAAGATCAAAAAAATTAATAACTATTCTATCATCAGGAATAATTTTATCATTTATAATATTATTTTTAATTATAAAAAATATATGTCCTAAAATTGATTTATATAATTTTACTATTCAGCCTGCTGATCCTGATAAACCATATAAATTAAATAAACAAATAAGTGTTGATAAAAGAAATGTTTTTTATTATGGTATTGATTTTGCTATTTTTTGTAATAAAGAAGAGAAGTGTTTTCAAGTAGATGATGCTTTAAGACGTAAGCAAATAAGTTTAAATGATTTTCAAGATTATTTAGAAAAACAAATAGAATACGAAAACTATCAAGCTATGAGGATGTGGGATGGAGGAACAACAATTTATAAAAAAGCTGGAATAGTTGTTATTTATTGTAATAATATTAATGGGAATAAAGATGTATATATAGGTAATGATAAAATGGTAGAAAATTTAAATGGTGAATATTGTGGTCATGAAAGAAATGAAAATGAAAGTTTTATTAGGACTTATAAAATTTTAAGTTCTACTATAAATAAAGATGATAGCGAATTCAATGATGTTACATTAGAACAAAATAATAATATAGAAACAGTTATGATAAATAACTCATATTTATTAATACCTGGACATACCTATGAATTTTCATTTTTAACTTTTAGCAAATATGAAGATAATATAAAAAATATTTTTAATAACTCTACACTTTTAAGAGCTATAGAAACAGATAAAGAAATATCTGAACAAATTAATGAAGAAATAATAGTTAATGATGATTTAGAAAGCGATGTAGAGTTAAATGAATTAGAGCATGTAAGAATGGATATTGTTGAAGGAACATTAACTTCTAAATCAGCTAAAGTTAGAATAACTGATTTTTCAAATTATAAATATTCTTATGGATCAGACTTTAAAATAGAAAAAAAAGAAGGTAATAGTTGGAAAGAATTACCTACAAAAAAACCTTTGCTTTTTACTTTAATGGCTTATGGACCAGATATAAATGGTAATTTAGAGTTTGATATTGATTGGGAAAAATCCTATGGTATACTATCTAAGGGAAAATATAGAATTGTAAAAAGAGCTTTATTAAATTCAGAAACTCCTTGTAAAAATAAATGTAAAGAATATCTTTTTTCTGTAGAATTTAATATAGAGTAATAAAATTATCAAAATTGATAATTTTTTTTATAGACTACTATATAATTATATATGTATGGAAGTTAAATTATAATTAATAATTCAATGTTCTTATATATGAATAAAACTATCTTGAATATTTTATTTAATGAAAGTATAATATAATTAGTTGTCGGAAGTGATAAATTTGAAAAATAAGAAAAATTTAATAATTATAATAGTATTAATTTTTTTGATAATTATTGGAGGTCTTTTATTATTTTTTAAAACGAAAAACAATACTGAACAAAATACTAAAATAAGTCAAGATAAAGGTGAAAGTAAAAAAGAAAGTAATGATAATTTATTAAAAGAATATAAAGTTACTTTTAATTCAAATGGTGGTAGTCTTGTTAAAAGTATTAATGTAAAAGAAGGAGATAAAGTTTTAAAACCAGATAATCCAACTAGAAATGGATATACTTTTGAATATTGGACATTAAATGATAAAGAGTTTGATTTTACAACAACAATTAATGAAAATATTATCTTAACAGCTGTTTGGAAAAAGGAAAGTATATCTAATGATAATATTAATGAGTCAAATAATGAAAATTCTACGCCTCAAATAAATACAAAAAAAGAATCGACGATTGAAAAAATTAATTTAAATGATTATCCTATTACTATAATTAATTATGCTAATTATACACAGCCTATATGTTATTATTATATAACTAATTTAAAAGATGTTTTTCCTGAGCTTGCTGGTAAAACAAACATAATATTAGGATTTGACGACGCGACACCTGATGAAATATATGATATAAAATTAGGAGAATGGTATGCATCTTTTAATAAGTTTAATTTTGATACTGCAAAAGAAAATAATGCTAAAAATACATTAGAAAATATAAAAAATAAAAAATATAAAGGTATCATATTTGAAAGCAATATTGGGTCAAATTATTCTAATAGAGAAAATAATTTTGACTTTAGTGAAAATCATTGTTTTAGCTATAAATATGAATATTTAAATGTCAATAAAGAAACTTTAAATACTTTATATACAGGAATAGAAAGTGTTCGAAATAACTTAAATTCGGAATTAAATAATATTACTAGTGGTGCAATAAAAGTTACTTTACCAGGATATGGCGTTTATGGTCAGCATGAAGGAGGCATATTAAATGAGGATATGTGCCAAAAATATAATTTAGTTTGTGATCGGTGGTAATTAATGAAAAAATTAATTTATATAAGTTTATTTATACTTTTAATATTGCCTATAAAAAATATATATGCAGCTAGCAATCCTTATCCTCAAACTCAAGAATTTGATGGTGTAATTAGTACTCCATGTACAAGAGTAGTATGGCAGGAAACTTATGATAGATTGGGAATTGCTCTTCCTGGATGGGGCAATGCAGTGGATTGGTATAAAAATGCTTCTTATGCTGGATACCAAGTAGGAAATGAAGCAAAAGCTAATTCAATTGCTGTTTATTCTGGTTTTTATGGATATGGGCATGTAGCGTTTGTTATTGAAGTATATGAAGATAGTATGAAACTTATTGAAAATAAATCTACAGGAGAAGGAAAAATAGAGAGTATTAGAAGTAAGGGAATTGGATCCGGAGAGCAAAGTGGTGTTTATTTATTAGGTTTTATTTATGTAAATGAATCAAAAGTTCCTAGTAATAATTCAAATATAACATCAGTATCAAGATCTTCTAATAGTTATTTAAAAAATTTAGAAATAGAAGATATAGATATTAACTTTGATAAAGATAATTATTTTTATAATATTGTTGTTCCAAATGAGAAAGATAGAATCAATATTACTGGAGAATCTTTAGATAGTAAATCTAAAGTTGAAGGATTAAAGGAATATGAACTAAAACCAGGAGAAAATATAATTACTATTAAAGTTGTAGCAGAAGACGAATCAGAAAGTAATTATATTATTAACATAACTAGAGAAGAATTAAAAGCAACTATAGAAGAGAAAAAAAATACTACTAAAAAAGATGAAACTTTAAAAAAAGATAATAAAAATATATTTTATTATATAATAGTAACGTTATTAATAATATTAATTATAATTTTAGTAATATTTTTAAAAAGAAATAGAAAATTTGTAAATAAGAAGGAAAATAAAAATGAAAACAGTTGAAAAAAAAATAAAAGAATATAATTTTGAATCAGTATTAATAAGTTTAATGATTATAGTATTAGGAATTATTATGATACTATGGCCAAATAATATATTAAATTTTATATCTTATTTAATTGGAATAAGTTTAATAATAATTGGTTTATTTAAAATATTTTATTATTTAAGATTTGATGGTAAATATAGCATATTTAATTATGATTTATCATATGGTATTTTGAACATTATTTTAGGTATAATTTGCTTTATATTTAAAAATGAATTTCAAAGTATTTTTAGAATCGCTATTGGATTAATTGTAATGTACGAAGGAATTATAAGTATATCTTTAGCACACAAAGTATGTTATATAAATAAAAAGATTGGAGCAATAAGTATATTATTATCCATTTTAATGGTTTTATGTGGTGGATTTGTTGTTTTAACTAAAGGAATTATAGTTAGAACTATAGGATATATTTTAATTTGTTTTGCAATAATAAATATAATAGAAATTATAATATTTAATAGTAATGTTAAAAAAATAGAAAAATATATTAGTGGATTAAAACTAAAATAATTAATTTATTTCAGGAGGGGATATTAAATGAAAAAGATAACAGATTTTATAGTATCAAAAAGATATTTCTTTTTAATACTATTTATTATTTTTTCAGGAGTAAGTTTATTTTTATCGACAAAAGTTAATATCAATGAAGATATAATGGAATATTTACCTAAAACATCTGAAACAAAAATTGGTAAAGATATAATGGAAACTGAATTTATCGAACAAGATTCTTCTATACTTAATGTAATGTTTAAAGACTTATCGGAAAATGAAAAGAAAGATACATTAAAAAAATTAGAAAACATTAATGGAGTAAGTTCTGTTGATTATAAAAATACAGATGAATTTAATAAAGATAACTATACATTATATGTTTTAAATGTAGATGACTATAGCGATTCAAAAACAGCAACTAATGTTTATAATTATGTTAAAGATAATTTTAAAGTTGCTGGTATTAGTGGTTCAATATATGATGAAAATAAGCCTATTTTGCAATTGTGGATTGTTGTTCTTGCAGTAGCATGTGCTATGGTAATATTAATAATATTAAGTGATTCTTATATTGAGCCGTGGTTATATTTAATTTCAATAGGAATAGCTATATTTATTAATAAGGGAACAAATATAATATTTGATAGTGTTTCATCAATAACTAATTCTATAGTAGCTATTCTGCAATTAGCTTTATCTATGGATTATTCTATTATGTTATCTAATAGATATAAGCAAGAAAAAGAAAAAGAGTCTAATAAAGTAGAAGCTATGAAAAAAGCTTTATATCAATCATTTAAAGCAATATCTAGTAGTTCTTTAACAACAATTGTAGGATTAATTGCTTTAGTATTTATGAGTTTTACAATTGGAAGAGACTTAGGTTTTGTTCTAGCTAAAGGAGTATTATTAAGTTTAATTAGTATTTTCTTCTGTTTACCAGCATTACTTTTAATTTTTGAAAATTTAATTCAAAAAACTAAGAAAAAAACTCCAAACTTTAACTTAGCTAAATTAGGAAAAATAATATATAAAACTAGATATATTCAAGCTAGTTTAATTGTTATACTATTTGTATTAGCTTATATTTTTAAAGGTAATATTGGTATTTTATTTACTGATTCTGAACAAGATAAAGTAGGGTCAGTATTTCCAGCTACAAATCAAATAGCAATAGTATATAATAATAAATATGAAGATATAATATCTGATTATTGTAAAGAATTAGAAAAAGATAAAAAAATAGATCAAGTATTATGTTATTCTAATACGATTAATGAAAAATTAGCCTATGATGAATTGAATAATAAATTTAAAGACTTAAATCAAGATGTAGATATTGATGAATACTTAATTAAACTTATTTATTATAATTATTATAATCAAGATGAAACAAATAAAATGACTTTAGATGAATTTATTAAATTTATTAAATCAGATATATATACGAATGATAACTTTAATAAGTCATTAGATAGAGAAACTAAAGATAATTTAAATTTACTTGAGAATTTTACTACATCTTCTTTGATTAATAAGAAAAGATCTGTTAAAGAAATTGCAAATATATTAAATATGAATGAAGAAGATGCTAAAAATATTTTAATTTATTATAATAGTAAAAATTTAGTAACAAAAATGACTATAAAAGATTTTGTAAATTTTATGCTTAATGATGTAGCAAAAGATTCAAAATATAATTCTAGTTTAGATAAATCTACTATTTCAAAATTACAACGATTACAAAATTTTACTGAAGTATCAAAAATAAATAAAGAAATGAATTCTAGTGAGTTATCTAATATTTTTGGATTAGATAAAAATTTAATTGAACAATTATTATTATTTTATAGAACTAATTTAGAAAGTAATACTAAACTAACTTTAAATGAATTTGCTACATTTGCATTAGAAATGTCTAAAAATGTTGCTTATAAAGATATGTTTTCAAAAACAAATATTAAAGATTTAACTCTTTTAAAAACATTAAGTGATAATTCTGTAAATATTTCTTTAAATCAAAATGATATGTTATCATCAATAAGTAGTCTAGGGTTAAAATTGAATAGTGATACATTATTTTTACTATATTTATATAATACAGGATTAAAAAATGAAAATATTCAATTAACTCTAAGTGAATTTGTTTATGAAGCAAATTCTTTAGCAACTTCATCATATATAAATATAGATTCCAAAACGTTGGCTCCTCTACAACAAAAGATACAATCTTTAAATTCAATTTCTTCTATGCAAATGACAAAAGTTCAATTATATCAAGTATTTGAAATAGATGAAAATATAATCGCTAAAATTGATTCTTATATTGAAGATGAACCAATGCTTCCAGCATCTTTTGTAGAAAAGTTACTAAAATTACTTATTTCTGATAATGCTATAGAAGTAGATAAAAATATAATCGCTAATTTACAATTAGCAAATCTAATTTTAAATAATGTAAAATTAAATGCTAAAACTTTAACTGAAACTTTGAATCAAAATGAAACAGTTGTAAGTATTATATATGGTTATCATGAAAAGGATAATTTAATGAAAATTTCTATAAAAGATTTAATAAATTTATTGATTGAAAATCAAAATAATGAACTTTTTAAACAGTATCTTGATAGTGAAAAGAATATTTTAAATTTAGCTTATACTATTGTAAATAGTTCTAATTCTTATAATTATAAAGATATAAGTAATATAACAAATACTGATAAAGAACAGGTAAAAAAAATATATGGAGTTTATGATTATAATTATAATTTGACAACTTTGTCTCCTTTAGAACTAACAAATTTAATATTAAATAATAAAGATAATGAGTTGTTAGTTGGAAAAATATCTAATTCATCAATAAGTGAATTAAATTTAGTTAAAAGTGTAATGGAATCAACAATAAATAAAACTAAATATACATCTTTAAAATTAAGTGAATTATTAAATATTAATAATGATACAATGAGTTTATTATTTAGTTTATATAATTCTAAATATATAAAATCAAATGAAGAGATTTCTATATATAAATACGTAGATTTTATTATTAAAGATGTTATGAATAATAAAGATTATTCATCTAACTTTGATATAGAAAAAAAAGAAAAATTAACAACTATTAATACATTAATGAATAATTCATTAAATCAAACAAAATATACTTCAAATGAAGCATTTAATATATTAAAAGTTTTAAGTAATAATTTAGATAAAGATTTATTAGACTTAGTTTATATGTATTATGGTAGCAATAAAGAATATAATGAATCTTGGAAAATGACGATTGAAGAATTTGTTAAATATTTGAATTCAGATATTATTACAGATAATAGATTTGATGATTTTATAACTAGTGAAAAAAGAAATACAATTACTGATTCTAAAAAAAATGTTGATAAATCTAAAAAATTAATTGTGTCTGATAAATATTCTAGAGCTGTATTGAATACTAAATATGAATTTGAAAATAAAGATACATATAACTTTATTAATTCTATTGAAGACAAAGTAGGAAATAAAGATGATATATATGTTGTTGGTAATTCTGCAATGGCAGTTGAAATGAGTAAGACGTTTAATAATGAATTAAATAAAATTACTATATTGACAATGATATTTATATTTGTTGTAGTTGCTATAACATTTAGAGATCTAATTATACCTTTTGTTTTAGTATTAATTATTCAAACAGCGGTATATATTATAATGAGTTTTATATCGTTTACAGGTGGCTCAGTATATTTTATATCTTTACTTATAGTTCAGGCTATATTAATGGGAGCAACTATAGACTATGCAATAGTTTATACCTCATATTATCGAGAATCTAGATTAAAGATGGGAGTTAAAGATTCTATAATCAATGCCTATAATAAATCTATTAATACAATTATTAGCTCTTCGACTATTTTGATTATTGTGACATTAGTTGTCGCTAATTTTGCATCAGCTATTGCTGCAAAAATATGTGAAACAATATCTCAAGGTACGTTTGCAGCTGTAATACTAATATTATTTATGTTGCCTGGTGTACTAGCTACAACAGATAGGCTAATATGTAAAGATAGTTATAAAGAGAAACAAAGATAAAATACTAATTAAAATACAATTAGTATTTTTTATTATTAAATTTACCCATTTGATTAAAATAGTTTATATTAAGTTTATTTTATTTTTTTAAATTTTTTTATAAAAAAATTTATTAAAAAAGTCAAAAAAAGGTTATTATTATAAATAATATATAAAAATATTTTATAAATTATGTTATTATATTTTTATTAAGCAATTGGAGTAGTTATTATGAAGTTTGAAAAAAATGGTAAATTTTTATCAGAGTTAAGAAAAGAAAAAGGAATGACACAGTTAGAATTAGCAAATTTATTGCATTATAGTGATAAAACCATTTCTCGATGGGAAAATGGAATTTCTTTTCCTGATGAAAATACGTTAGAAAAAATATCTAAAATTTTTAATGTCACAATAGGGGAATTAACTTATGGAGAGAGAATTACAAAAGAAAATCAAGAAAATTTAAACAAATCCTTTTTTATGAATTATAGATTACTATTAAAACAATATATAAAAAATAAAAAAATATTAGTTTTATTTACTATTATAATAATATTATTAATAACAATTATATTATTCATATCTATTTATTTTATCTTTATAAGAAATTCAATAAAAATATATACATTAAAAAGCAATGATAATAATTTTGATATAAATGCAAATTTAATTACTACTAATGATATGTCAATGTTATATTTTGATAAAATAAAAGGGTTAGACGGAAAAGAAATAAAAAATATAGAATTTTATTATAAGGAAAATAAAGATAAAAAAAATTTAATTATAACATTTGAAAACGAAAATCAATTTATTTATGAAAATAATGGATATAATGAATATAACTTATATAAATTAAAAGATAAAGATTTATATGTTGATTTAGAATATGAAGAAGGATTAATTAAAACAATAAAATTATCAAAAGAATTAAATTATTCAAATAATAATATTTTTCCTAAAAAATCTACTTCAATATCTGAAGATAATGAAAGCACAAAAGATTACAAAAATCTATCTCAAGATTTTATTAAATTTTTATTAAATGAAGGCTTTGAAAAAAAGTCAGATTATTATGAAATGAATTTACAAGATAAAATAAATATAACGCTAAATGATTATACCTTTTTATTAGTAATTGATGATGTCGGTTCACTAAGCGCTGACTTAAATTCTAACAAAGTTTCTTATATTATTTTTGAAAATAATGAAACTTTATATGGAGATTATTATTTAAATGGTTTTGAAACAAAAAATTGTAAAGTAGAAAATTGTACTGAAATTGTAGATTATGTAAAATATATCAACTATTTTTTTAAAAAATATATTGAATTAAATTAAATCTTGCAATGGAAATTAATTTAATTACAATTCTAATATAGAAAAGAGGAAAATATGAAAAAAATTACATTTATTATTATAATCATGATGGAATTTATTATAGTTCCATCTATTGTTAAAGCAGAAAGTATTGTAACTAATAGTGGTATTGAAATGGATAAACTAGTTTATGATCAATTAATAAAATTATATTCTAGAGATTATATAGAAACTTTATCTAAGGACTTATATGATAATATTATGAGTAGTGATTTAACCGATATTTTAGTAAAAGAATATTATCCGAATACTATAATGCCTATGGGGACAAGCCATACTACAAATTATAAGACAATAAAAATAACAAAAGCGGGTAATATTATTACACTTCTTTTAAGATGGACTAAAACGCCTAAAATAAAATCATATGATGTAATAGGTGTTAGAACAAATTTGAAAATTACAAATTATGGTTACAAACAAACTTATAATGGTGGAATTGTGAATATTGATGCTAATTATAAATCTGATTCTACAGGAGTCGGTGCATCATTTAAATTACTTAACGGCGCAGGTACAGAAGTTTCTTTAACATTTTTAGTTTCAGGGTCTGGGATAGTTAATGGAAGCTATCAACATGCAAGTACTACAGTGACTTTAAGTGAAAGTCAAAACTATAATTTTTCTGCAAGTGGATTAGGAGGCGTTTTTGATTTTCCTACATCCATTGCAAATAAATATGATAGAATGCAAGGCGTCGACATTTCTGTTTAAAGAATTAAATTATTCTCATAAAAATGAGAGAAATTTTAATTAGAATAGAGTTACTCTCATTTATTATTATGTTAATCTTAATTTGAAAGAAGTAGTTCTTTCAGAAAATTAAGCTAATTAATTTAAACTAAAATAATTAAGCACTAAATTCACACCTTTTTCTTGCTAGTGACAAAGTTTGTAATTAATTAGCATTTGGAAAGGAGGTACAATATTGAAAAATACATTAAAGAAATTAGGAATAACATCATTTGTCTTCTTATCATTTGCATCAGTTGTTTTTGCAGCATCAACCGCTAGTGGTAGTTTTTCATTGACTAGAGGAAAAGTTGATTATGGATCAGCAGCAAACTTAAGTGCTGATTATCCTTATGTTAAATATACAAATCAAGGTTCAACAAGTGATGCAGTTATTTCTGCAACACTTTTAAAAAGTACTTTAGGCATATATAATATTAAAGCAAGAGATGATAGAAAAGCTATAAATGCTTCGGTAGTGTATTCTTTATTTAGCAACTATGGATCTGGAACATACAAAACAACTTTTGTTGGTGAGACTGGTACTGCTAATGCAGCATGGTTATTAACTAGTAAAAGTCATGCAGGAACACCTTAATCATAAGAGCCAGTTAGGCTCTTATGTATATTTTGAAGGAGAAAAAATGATTTTAGATAATATTGAAAAAATTTACTATATGAAATCTAATGATATTAAAGCATTAAATAATATTAATTGTAGTTTTGAAAAAGGAAAATTTTATGCAATAATGGGTCACAGTGGTAGTGGAAAATCAACTTTAATTAACATTTTGGGTTTAATAGATTCATATACTAGTGGTAAATATACAATAAATGGTAAAGATGTTACAAAACTTTCTGAAAAAGAGTTAGCTAATTTAAGAATGAGAAATATTGGATTTATTTTTCAAGAATTTTATCTCGATGAAAATTTAAAAGCATTTGAGAATGTAATGTTGCCAATGTTAATCAATAAAGAGATAAAAAAAAGTGAAAGAAAAACTATTTCTTTTAAACTTTTAAAATTTTTAGGATTAGATAATAGATGTTATCATTATCCAAAAGAACTTAGTGGAGGTGAAAAACAAAGAGTATGTTTAGCACGTGCTCTTGCAAATAATCCTGATTTTATACTCGCAGATGAACCTACAGGTGCACTAGATGAAGAAAATGAAAAATTTGTTTTTAAAACTTTAAAAGAACTATCAAAACAAGGTAAATGTGTTATTGTAGTTACTCATAGTAACATTATTAAAAATTATTCGGACATTGTTATAAATATTTCCAAAGGAAAAATATTGGAGAAATAGATATGGATTTAGTAACTAGAATAAAATATATAAAAAAGCATGTTCTTGAAAAAAGAAATATTATTTTTACAATAATATTAATATTTATAATTATAATTATTTTGTGTTGTTTATCAACTATAAAAACATTTTTGTTTTTAAAAAATTTTTATATAAAAAATAATTTGTCTCTTAGAACAATTTTAGTAAAAAATCCTGATTTTACTGAAGAAGATTTTGAGAAAATTAACTCTATTGATAATATAGAATTAAATGTTGAAATGATCTTTAATTCACAGACTACTTCGCTTATTAAAGAATTTAATGATGGTGATTTAGAAGGAAAGATTACAATTTTACCTTTATTATCAAAAAACGATATAAAAATAATTGATGGAAATAATTTAAATAATTCTGGTGAAATAATATGTCCTAAAAAGTTTTATCCATACAGCACACTATATAATGAAGCTTACGGAGAAAAAATAATTAGTTCCAAAATAATGGATGGTAAAAAAATTTTAGGTAAAACATTTAAGATTCACTCTGAAAATGAATTAAATGATGATTTGCTTGTAAAAGTTGTAGGAACATACGATGGCATTTCTTTAAATCAACAGTTGGATACCTGCTATATAAGTATGTCGGATTTTAAAAAAGTTGCTTTTCCTTATGAAAGAATTGATCTTTGGTATGACGAAAATAATGAAAAACATGTAGAACAATTTGAATATGAAGGTAGATTAATAAGAATAGATAAGAAGGAAAATGTTAATAAAGTTTTGACAAAATTGCAAAAAATGGGTTTTAATGCTTATATTAGTGGCGTTGTTGATACTAATTATTATACGATTATGATTTTAATTCCAACTATTGTTATTTTTATTTCTTTATTACTTGCAATTGTAATTGTAAGTAGTATTATAAAGAAAAAAATTTTATATCAACAAAAAAATTTGGGAATATTAAAAGTTAGTGGTTATACTAATAGTGAAATAATAAAAAATAATTTATGTGAAACTTTTTTAATATATACATTTAGTTTTGCTATAGCGTTTATTATATATTACTCTTTATTAAATATATTAAAATATTATAGATTTCTTGGAGAATTTACTTTATATAATATTGATTTAAATCTAAATTATATTTATGTTAGCTTGATTTACTTTATTTTCTTATTTTTAATATTACTGATTAATTTAAAAGTACTAAAAAAATCTTTAAAGATTGATGTTATTGAATTATTGAAAGACTAGTGAAATTTATGTTAATAATTAAAAGCTTTTTTAGAAAAAAGACAACAAAAAAATATATAATAATTTTTTGTTTACTAATATGTATATTTTCTTTTATTTTAATTGGTAGAGATTACTATTTTAAATTAGATAACGATAATACTAAAAACTCATTTTTAGAATTTATTGCACCAAAAAATCAATATTATGAAATATTAAATTTACAAAATGTTGAAGAAGTAAGTATTAATATAATTGCATCATTTGAGGAAGGAATAATTTATCTAGAAAAAGGAAATAAAGAAATAAATTTTAATTCTGTATTAATTCCTGAAACTTTTAAAGATAAATTTAATATAAATGATAAAATTACTATAAATTATAATGATAATAATTATTTATTTAATATAAAAGGATATTTTAATGCTAAAAAAAATAATACGCTTATGATTAATTCTGATTTATTTCAACAAATATCTAAAGATACACAAAATGTTTTATACAGAATAAGTTTAAAAAAATGGTTTAAAAGAGATACTACTATAAAGAAAATACGAAAAAAAATAAAATATGATGAAAATTATGATATTTTAGCTTTTACTATACGAGATAAAAATATAAACTTTGATGATGAGATAAACTTTTTTAATATAGTTTCCATTGCGTTAATTATATTATATTGTATTATATTTATATTTATAATTTATAATATAATTATTGATGAAAAAGGTATAAATAAATTACTATATTATTTAGGATATGATTCACATAAAATAAAAATTATAACATCAAGTAAAATTTTATTATTATTTTTAATGTGTTTTATAATAGTTTTATTAATAAGTGGAATCATATTATTTATTTTAAACAAATTAAATTGATCTATAAAGTCTAGGGTTTTCAGTTTAAGAAAACCTTTTATAATGAATTTTAAAAAAAATAGAAATATGTTATACTGTAAAAAATAGGAGTTGAGTTTTAATTATGCTTGAGTTAAAAAATATTAAAAAAAGTTATAAAGTTAAAAACCAAAGCTATACTATATTTAATGATTTTTCTCTTACTTTACCTAATACTGGACTAGTATTTATTAGTGGTAGAAGTGGATTAGGAAAAACAACTTTATTAAATCTAATTGCTGGAATAGAGAATATTGATGAGGGACAAATTATTCTAAATGGGGTAATTTTAAATGAATTAAATGATAAAGAATTAACTATTTATAGAAATAAAGAAATTGGATTAATTTATCAAGATTATAATTTATTTGAGAATTTATCAATATATGACAATATTACAGTATTAAAATCTAATAATATATCCAAAGAAAGAATAGATAGTTTATTAAAAAAATTAAATATATATGATTTAAAAGATAAAAAAATAAAAAACTTATCGGGAGGAGAACAACAAAGAGTTGCAATATTGCGAGCATTAATTAAAGATCCAAATATTATTCTCTGTGATGAAATAACTAGTTCAGTAGATGAAAAAATATCAATTGAAATTTTGGATTTATTGAAAGAATTAAGTAAAGAAAAATTAATTATTGTAGTAAGTCACGATATAGATTTAATAAATAAATATGCAGATATAACTATTAATTTAGAAGATAAAAATAATATTAGAAAGATAGATATAGAGGATAAAAAAATTAAACCAAAAGAAATAAATAATTTTAATAATAAAATGTTATTTAAATTTGCAAATATGTTTTTTAAAGAAAATAAAAAGAAATTTATATATTCAACTTTACTTATTATATTAGTTTTAGTATCTTTTTTTACATCTTTTGCCTTAAAAAATATGACTTCTTCTAAAGTTTATGCAAATACTATGATTAAAGAAAAAAATAATATAGTTAAGTTTGATTTGCCTTTTAATAGAACTGATAAATATTTATCAAATATTAAATCAAAAATAAATAATAGTGATAAGTTACAAATTGGAAAATCATTTTGGACAGAAGAAGAAAATCATAGAAATAATCCTTTTTATTTCGATTTAACAAATAATGGCATTGAAAATATCTATTATAATAGTACTAAGTGTTTTTCTAATAAAGGATACGAAAAAATAAATATTACGTTTTACGAAATAAATGAATATACTTTTGAAAATCAAGAATATATAGGGGTTATACCTACAAAAGAAAATGAAATAATGATATCAGAATATTTAGCAGAATTATTAGTATATCATGGTTTTATCAATTATGGTGAACCCGTTAAATTAAATAGTTATGAAGAATTATTTAATTTAGATAGTTTAGATTTAAATGGAATAGATGTAAAAATTACAGGAATAGTAAAACAAGATTTAAAACGCTTTGATAATTTAAAAAATTTAAATTGCAATGATGTAGATTATAATACTATTAATTTATTTTTAGGGAATAGTACTTTGATATATAATAACGTTTATATAACTAAAGATTTTCTTAATTTAATTGATAAAAAATATAAAGAAGATTTTGAGGCATATATATTAGAAGATAATAAAACAAATTTAATTAAAATATTTAATAATTTTTCATTATTTGATGGGAGAGCACATGATTATATTACATCAATTACATCATTTGCATACAGTATTTCTGAATTATTAGAAAATATAGAATTTATATCTCTCGTATTTAAATATGTAAATGTAGTAGTTGCAATAATATTAATATTGATACTAATGTATTTTATACAAAATAATATATTTTCTCATAGAAAGGAAATATCTATATTAAAAAGTTTAGGTATTTATACGAAAGATATAAAAAAGATACTTTTATTAGAAAATATATATATGATTATATTTTCTTATATATTGTCAATAATAATTACTTTTATTGCATTTACAATTTCAAATCATTACATAGAAAAAACTTTATTATTTAAATATCATCCATTAATTTTATATTTAAATAATATATTAGTAAGTTTTATTATACTGGTAATTCTCATTATTATAATATCAATTTTATTATCTAAAAACATTAAAAAATTTAAACCTAGTGATATATTAAAGAAAGGTTAATTTATGATAGAAATAAAAAATATAACAAAAACCTATATTGATGGAAAAAAAGAATACAATATTTTTAATAATTTTTCAATAAACTTTCCAAGTACTGGTTTAGTATTTATTAGTGGTAGAAGTGGAATAGGTAAGACTACTTTACTTAATATGATAAGTGGTATGGATAAACCTACTAGAGGAGATATTATAGTAAATGGAATTTTTATAAATAAACTAAATGAAAAAGATTTAACTAAATATATAAATAGAGAAGTTAGTTTAATATTTCAAGACTATAATTTATTTGATGAACTAACAGTTTATGAAAATATTACTATTTTAAAATCTATCAACTTTACAGAAGATAAAATAGATAATTTATTGAAACAATTAAATATATATGATTTAAAAAATAAAAAAGTATATGATTTATCAGGAGGAGAACAACAAAGAGTTGCAATATTACGAGCATTAATTAAAAATTCTAATATTATTTTATGTGATGAAATAACAAGTGCCATAGATAAACATATGTCTATAGAAATAATGAATATTTTAAAAGAAATATCAAAAGAAAAATTAGTTATTTTAGTAAGTCATGATGTTAAATTAGTAAAAGAATATGCTGATATAATTATAGATTTAGAAAATAAAGAAAATATTAGAAATTTAAATATAAAAGATAATGAACAAAAAGAAGAAAAAGTAAATAATGTATTAAGTAAAAAAACAATGTTTAAACTTGCTATGAATAGTATATTAATAAGTAAGAAAAAATTAATATTTTCATTTTTGCTTTTAATAGCAGCATTTTTTTCATTATTAATTAGCGATATTTTGTCTAATTATGATATTGAAACATTACATGCAAATGCAATGATAAATGATAATAGAGATATGGTTAGTTTTTCTGTATATGATGAAAATGATGTAGATTATATTAAATCAAAGATAAATAATAAAGAAAAGTTACAAATAGGAAAAAGTTTTATAAATAAAAATGATGACTTAGAGTTATTAAAAATTAATTATTTATTTGAATATAATAATAAAGAGTACGCATATTATTCTGAATATTTAAGTGATTTAGTTTTCTTTGAAATAAATGATTATACTTTTAGTAGAAATCAAAAATATATAGGGAATATACCTACAAAAGAAAATGAAATAATGATTACAGAATACTTAGCAGATTTGCTTATTCATCATGGATTTATAAATCATAATGAATTTATTAAATTAGATAGTTACGAAGAATTATTGAATTTAGATAGTTTAGATTTAAATGGCATAGATGTAAAAATTACAGGTATTTTAAAACAAAATCTTGAACCATATCAAATATTTAAAAAAATAACGTCTTATCAATCTACAGGAACAGCATATAAATGGATAGATAATTTATTTTATTGTGATATAAGATATAACAAAGAAAATATTTATATAACTAAAGACTTTTATAATTTAGTTAGAGATTATAATGAAGTAACAAATAGAGTATATATAATTGAAAACAATAAAGATAACTTAATTAATATATTTAAAAATTTTCCAATTGATAATGAAGATTCAACAATTATGACTACTTATAAAAATAGTATTAAAGAGTTAAAAGAAATTTTAGATAAACTTGCAAATATATTTATATACATTTCTATAGTAATAGGATTAATATCTTTATTAATAATAATTAATTATATACAAAATAGTATAGATAATAATAAAAAAAATATATTTATATTAAAGAGTTTGGGTATAAATACATTTAAAATTAAAAGTATATTTTCAGTAGAGATTTTAATAATTAGTTTAATATCTTATATATTAAGCACAATATTTGCAAGTTTATGTTGTTTCTTGGGTAATTTTTATATAAATAAATTAGTATTATTCAAAATTAATTTGTTAAGATTAAATTTAATTAGAGTGTTTATTATATTTGTTATTATTTATCTATTATGTTATTTAATTACTTTCTATTGTCTAAGAAAGATAAATAAATTAAATCCAATAGATTTAAATAAAAATTCTTTATAAATTGTATTTATGTTTTTTATAAGTATACCGTAGGTATGTTTAAATATTATAAAAAACTGATACAATTTTTTTGAAAGGAGAAATTATGAATCAAGTTCGTATTGGAAAATTTATTGCAGAAGCTCGGAAAAAACAAAATTTAACTCAAGAAAAACTTGCAGAAAGTTTAGGTATTACTAAAAATGCTGTTAGCAAATGGGAAAGAGGGTTATGTTTAATGGATATGTCTTTGTTAAGACCACTTAGTGAAATATTGAAAGTAAGTGTAAATGAGATTCTTATAGGAGAATTTATAGAAAGCAATGATATAGAAAAAAAGAGTGAAGAAAATATTATAAAATTAACTGAACTAATTAATTTAAAAACTATGAAATATGGAGTAATTGGAATGAGTATTTTCTTTATAATTCTAACTTTGATTTCCTTTTTTAAAGATACGTCATTACATGCTTTAGTAAGTTTAATATGTGCTTATAATGGAGTAACTTTTTTTAGTAGGTATAAAATAAAAAAAGATAAAACTGATTTATTTACTGGAACCATGTTTTTTATTGCTACAGTTTGTAATACAGTTTCATTCATATTATCGTGATAATATGAATAATATTAAAACGAGTGATAAGTGTTGAAGGGATATTTTATTAATTAAAACTTACAAAGAATTAAATTTTATGTTATAATCAATTCGAAACAAAAAATATTTAAGTCGATTTTATCAATGAGTTGCAAAAATGCGTAAGTCCAATTGAAAGGACTTACGTATTTTTATGATAAAATTGAGGAGGATATAAATGAAAAATCTTGATTTGGGAGAAGATAAAATTTCTAAATTAATTAAAAAATTTTCAATACCATGTGTAATAAGTATGATTGTAGCAGCTTTATATAATATTGTGGATCAAATATTTATAGGTTGGAGTGAAGCTAGTGCTTTTGGTAATGCTGCAACTAATATTGTTTATCCATTTACTGTTATCGCTTTAGCTTTTGCTTTATTGATAGGAGACGGTTCAGCTACATTATTTAATTTATCATTAGGGAGTAAAAATAAGGAAAAAGCGAATAAATCAATCGGCAATTGCTTAATACTTCTTATATTTATTTCTATTGTATTAACTATCATAGGAATTATATTTAATGAACAAATATTGAGTATCTTTGGTGGAAATCCTAATGAGGTAGAATGTTATCAATATGCTAAAGATTATTTAAGAATTATTTGTTTTGGATTGCCATTTTATATTATTGGACAAGGTTTAAATGCATCTATAAGGAGTGATGGCAGTCCAAAATATGCAATGTTTGCAACTGTTGTTGGAGCAATATCTAATATTATTTTAGATCCTATATTTATATTTGTTTTTAAGATGAATGTTAAAGGAGCAGCTCTTGCAACTATCATAGGTCAAATTTTAACATTCATAATAAGTATTTTATATTTAAAAAAGTCCAAATCTTTTAAAATTAATAAAAAATCAATTAAATTAGATAAAACAATTTGTAAGAAAATAATTTCTTTAGGGTTAGCTTCTTTAATTACACAACTTGCAATTGTAATTATAATAGCAGTTGCTAATAATTTAGTTGGTAAGTATGGATATATGACAATCTCTAGTACTGGAAAACCTTATGGAGTTGTAACACCTCTTGCTGTTATAGGAATATGCATGAAAGTATTTGGAATAGTTGTATCTATTGTTATTGGTATATCATTGGGTGGAATGCCTATTATTGGTTATAATATGGGAGCAGGTAATATTAAAAGAGTTAAAGAAACTATAAAATATATATTAATAACAAATTTAATAATAGGGTGTATTGCATTTATACTATTTGAGTTTTTTCCTACATTTATTATAAATATATTTGGAAGTGGTAATTCTAGAGAATATTTAGAATATTCAAAATATTGTTTAAATATATTTTTAGGAGGCATTATACTTACTTGTTTGATTAAAACAATATCTATATTATTGCAATCAATGGGATCAGGTTTTAAATCAACATTATTGGCTCTTGCGAGAGATGTTATATTTTTTGTACCAACAATTATAATAATTGCGTCTTTAAGCCATAGTGTTGTAACTATGTTGTGGAGTGCTATAATAGCAGATGCTTTAGCTTTTATTACAGGTATAATTTTATTGAAAAAAGAATTTTGTAAAATAGAAAAAATAAATGAAAATTATGATGTAGAAATTGAAAATCAAGATATTAATAATAGAATACTTAATAATAAAATAATCGTAACTATTTCTAGAGAATATGGATCTGGTGGGCATTTTGTAGGAAAATTACTTGCTGAAAAATTAGGTATAAAATTTTATGATAAAGAAATTATTAATATAACGGCTAAAGAATATGGATACAGTAAAAAATATATTTTAGAAAATGAAGAAAAAAGCTTTACAAATATATTTTATACTAATGATAACAAGTTGTTTGAAAATGAATCTAAAGTAATAGAATCACTTGCCAAAAAAGAATCTTGTGTTATTGTTGGAAGATGTGCAGATTATATATTGCGAAACACAAAAAATTTAATTAGAATATTTTTATATTCAGATACCGATTCTAAAATTAAAAGGGTAGTTAAATATTATGGTTTAAATAAAAAAGATGCTTTAAAAGAAATAAATAAAGTAAATAAGCAACGAGCAAAGCATTATAATTATTTTACTAATAAAATTTGGAATTCTTATGAAAATTATGATTTAGTTATAAATGTTGATAAATTAGGCGTAGAACAAACAGCAGAAATAATTAAAAATATAATTATTCATAAAGATAAATATACGAGGTAATTATGTATAAGATTAATGATTATGTGATTTATAAAAAAGATGTTTGTAAAATAAAAGATATAAAGAATAATAAAATGAATGGAAAAGATTATTATATTTTAGTACCTATAGATGATGAATCATTAAAAATAAATGTTCCTATAGATAATGAAACAGATCTTTTAAAAAATATAATTAGTAAACAAGAAGCAGAAGATTTAATAAATAATATTCCAAATATAGATATAATAGAAAATATTCAAGAAAGAGATATAGAAAAAACTTATAAAGAGCTTTTATATAATGGAAATCATATTGATTTAATAAAAATTATAAAAACATCATATTTAAGAAATGATAATAGAATTAAAAATAATAAGAAATTAAGTGAAAAAGATACTAATTATTTTAATCTTGCAGAAAAATATTTATATAATGAATTATCTTTATCATTAGATATGAGTTTTGATGAAACGAAAAATTATATTATTAATAAGTTAAGCCAATTGTGTAAATAAAATATTTACTTACTAAATAAAGAAAAAGTTGTTATAATATCTTTGGCAATTTGCAATTCATTAGATGACACATGTAGAGCAATCCTGCTCGTAAATCTGATTACGGAACTAAGGATTATATATGTGTTTTTTATTGCAAAAAATTGGAGGTGAAAATTATGCCAACGAATAAAAAAGAAAAAGCGATATTTGCTTTGATTACAGTAATTATTACTGTTCATGCATATGTTTTTTATAGTTTATATGTTGTAAATGGCACTACATTAATAAATTTAACTGGTTCTAGTAGCGTACTAAAAGCTATAAATAATTTAGGTGGAGTATATATGTTTGGTCATTATTTACCTATATGGTCAGTAATACTAGTAGAATTTTGTTTTGCTTATTTAGCAGAAATGATGATAGGTCAACCATTTTCTTTTAAAATGGCTTGTAAGAATTTTGACATAAAAAAAACTGATCCAGTTCAATTTGAAACAGCTGTAATATGTGCTACAGTTGCTATAATGGTTCCAATAATGAGTTTTATTGCAGCATTTCTATATTATCCATACTATAATGGTTTTAATATTTTAACATTGCTTGCTAATTGGCTAAAGTTGATTTGTTTCAATTTTCCATTTGCGTATTTTTCTCAATTATTCTTTATACAACCTTTTGTAAGAAAATTGTTTAAATTAATATATAAGAAAAATAATTATAAGATTAGTTAGTATTAATTGCTAATTAATTTTTTTATGTAATTAAAAATAAAATTAATATGAAAACTGATTGTAAATAATTAAAATATTTTATACAATATATTAAAGGAGAAATATTTATGAAACTATATAATACATTAACTAAAAAAGTTGAAGAATTTAAAAGTATAAAGCCAAATTATGTAGGATTTTATACTTGTGGGCCAACGGTATATCATTATGCTCATATAGGTAATTTAAGATGTTATATAGGACATGATATATTACAAAAGACTTTAGAATATTTAGGATATGAAGTAAAAAGAGTAATGAATATAACTGATGTAGGACATTTGACAAGTGATGCTGATACTGGTGATGATAAAATGGTTAAAAGTGCTATAAAAGAGCATAAAAGTGTTATGGATATAGCAGCATTTTATACAGATGCATTTTTTAAAGATTATAAAGCTCTTAATTGTAAAATGCCTAATATAGTAGAACCTGCTACTAATCTAATAGATTTTTATATTGAAATAATAAAAGATTTATTAAATAAAGATATAGCATATATTTCTAATGGAAACGTATATTTTGATATTAGTAAATGTAAAAATTATTATGAATTAACTAACCAAAAAATAGATGAATTAAAAATTGGTGTAAGAAATGACGTAGAACAAGATTTAAATAAACGTAATCCCGGTGATTTTGTATTATGGTTTACAAAAAGTAAATTTCAAGATCAAGAATTGAAGTGGGATAGTCCATTTGGTATAGGTTATCCGGGTTGGCATATGGAATGTACTGGAATAAGTATAAAACATCTAGGAGAATATTTAGATATACATGGTGGTGGAGTAGATAATATATTTCCACATCATACTAATGAAATAGCACAAAGTGAAGCGTATTTAGGACATAAGTGGTGTAATTATTGGTTTCATAATGAACATTTGAATGATGAATCCGGTAAAATGAGTAAGTCTAAAGGAGATATATTGACAGTTAGTGTATTAAAAGATAAAGGATATAATCCACTTTCATTTAGATTTATGTGTTTAAATAGTCATTATAGAAAACAATTAGTATTTTCATATGATATTTTAAAACAACAGGAAAATGCTTATAATAAATTATTAAATAAAATAAATAGTATTGAAGATAATGGTAATTTAGATAAAAATTTATTTGATGAATATAATAATAAATTTATTGAATATATTTCAAATGATTTAAATACAGCCAATTCAATAAGTTTAATATATGATTTATTAAAAGATGATGAAGTAAATAACCATACGAAATTAGAATTAATAAAATCTTTTGATAAAGTATTGAGTTTAGATTTAATAAAAAAGCAAGAGGAAAATTTAAATGATAAAGATGATTATATAATGGAAAAAATAAAAGAAAGAAATGAAGCTAAAAAAAATAAAAATTATAATCTTGCTGATAAAATAAGAGATGATTTAAAAAAAGATGGTATAATATTAATAGATACTAGAGAGGGTACTACTTATAAGAAAGAAGGTATATAATGGATAATATTGGATTATATTTTTTAGCATTAATAATTCCTTTAATAGCACAAATATATGTTAGCTCTACATATAGAAAATTTAAAAATATATCAAATAATAAAGAACTTACGGGGTTTGAAGTAGCAAGAAAAATATTAGATAAGAACGGTCTTAAAGATATGTATATTGTTGAAACTGGAGGTAATTTAACAGATCATTATGATCCAGGTAGAAAAACTATTAAATTAAGTAGTGATAT
Source organism: uncultured Bacilli bacterium (assembly GCA_947626515.1). Taxonomy (GTDB): domain Bacteria; phylum Bacillota_I; class Bacilli_A; order RF39; family UBA660; genus UMGS1124. Next base: position 2,401 of record CANQSL010000007.1, on the reverse strand, counting down.
ATTTCATGGAACAAGTATTGCAAGTATTGCAGTTGCAGCACATGAATGTGGACATGCTATTCAGGATAAAGATGGATATATTTTTATGCGTATAAGAAGCTTTATATTTCCAATAGTTAGTTTAGGAACTAAATTTGCTTATATTGTTTTAGTTATAGGGCTTATAATGAGTGCAATGAATTTAATATGGTTAGGTATAATATTAGTTGGATTAGGTTTAGTATTTCAATTAGTTACTTTACCTGTAGAGTTTGATGCATCAAAAAGAGCACTAAATGAAATTAAAAGTTTAAGCATATCAGATGATTATGAAGGATCAAAAACTATGTTAACTGCAGCAGCTTTAACATATGTAGCTGGAGTACTTTCTAGTGCATTAGAAATATTTAGATTAATATTAATATTTACTGACGACAGAAGAAATTAATTTAGTTTTTAATAATTAAAATTGTTCACTTATTGTGAATAATTTTTTTATAATAAATGATTAAATAAATACTACTCAACGTTTAGTATGTTTTCTTTTTAGAATAAAAATTTTACAATAATATTAAAGGAGGAAAATTATGGATCAAGTAAAAATTGGTAAATTTATTGCAGAGCATAGAAAAAAGAAAAATTTAACACAACAGAAGTTAGCTGAAAAATTAAATATTACTGATAGGGCAATATCAAAGTGGGAAACAGGAAAAGGTATGCCAGATTCATCTATAATGATGGAATTATGTAATATACTTGAAATTAGTGTAAATGAATTATTAAGTGGGGAAGCTATTAAAATGGAAAATTATAATAAAAAAGCAGAAGAAAATTTATTAGAAATGGCTAAAAAGGAAGAAATACAAAATAAAAAAATGATGATGTATGAATGCGTAATAGGATGTTTATCAAGTATAACATTTTTAGTTTTGATGTTTACCTTATATTTTGCAGTTGAAAATATTATTGTTAAAGTTGTATTATTTATATTAGCTTTTGTTATTCTTATAATAGGTATTTCATTTGCCTTAAAAATAGAAACAGAGACAGGATATTATGAATGCAAAAAATGTCACAATAAATATATTCCTAAATATTCACAAGTATATTTTGCAATGCACTATGGAACTACTAGATATTTAAAATGTCCAAAATGCAATAAAAAAAGTTGGCAGAAAAAAGTTATGTCTAAATAACTTTTTTTTGATATAATAAACGTAAATTTAAATTATATTGATTAGATAGGAAGAGTAAGATGACTATTGAAGAAGAAATATTTAAAAAAACAAAAATAGATTTTGATAAATTATTAAAATATGGATTTAAAAAAGAAAACAGTTTATATAAATATTCAAAAAATATTAGAAATAATAGTTTTAGGATAGAAATTGAAATAAATAATAAAGGTATAGTTAAAGGTAAAATTTTTGATTTATCTTTTAAAGAAGAATATACTAACTTTCGTATAGAAAATAATATAGGATCTTTTACTCATCAAATAAGAGAAGAATTTGAAAATTTATTAAAGGATATTAGAAATAATTGTTTTATTAGAGAAGATTTTATATATGAGCAATCAAATAGGATAGCGTCATTAATAGAAGAAAAGTATGGAGATTATCCAGAATTTGAATGGGAAAAGTTTCCTGGATATGCAACTTTTAGAAATAAAGATAGTAAAAAATGGTATGCTATAATAATGAATCTTGATATAAATAAATTAGATAAAAAGTATAATGGAGAAGTAGAAATAATCAATATAAAAATAGAACCAAATGAAATGAAAGAATTATTAAAACAGGATGGTTTTTATCCTGCATATCATATGAATAAGAAAAGTTGGATTTCAATTGTACTAAATAATACTATATTAGATGAAAATATAATGAATTTAATTGAAAAAAGTTACACATACACTGTTTTAAATAAAATTAATAATAATGAGTGGATAATACCTGCCAATCCAAAATTTTTTGATATAGAAAAAGCATTAGAAAAAAATAATATAATAACTTGGAAACAAAGTACAAATATTAAAATAAATGATATCGTTTATTTATATGTTGCAGAGCCATATTCATCAATTATGTATAAATTTAAAGTAATAGATGTAAATATACCTTATGAATACAATGATGAAAATATAAAAATTAAAAAAGCTATGAAAATAGAGTTAATGACAAGATATGAAAAAGGGTTACTATCATTTAATAAACTAAAAGATTTTGGAATAAATGCTATTAGAGGTCCTAGATATATGCCAATATCTTTAAGCGAATATATTAATAAAGATCAAGGTTAAAAAATCCTTGATTTTTTTATATGTTTTTTTAAGAATTTTTAATATAAAGCTTTTCACTTTATTTGCAATATTTTATACACTATTCTCATTAAATTATAGCATATTTTTTATAAATCTGTT
>CANQSL010000006.1 GCA_947626515.1 uncultured Bacilli bacterium | reverse complement strand
ATACAGTAAAACATTATAAGATGAATTTAGATGGAGAATATGAAGAAACTCCTTTCGAAATAGAAACTTTTACAGGTACAACAGATACTAAAGTAGTGCCTAAAGTAAAAACGTATGATGGTTTTACTAGTCCTCAAGAAAAAGAAATAAATATAGATGGTAATGGTAATGCAACATTAGAATATAAATATTCTAGAAATAAATATAACATTATATTAAATAAAGATAATGGTATAGCTTCCTTAAGTGGTGATGGAGAATATTATTATGAAACTTTAGTTAAAATATCTGCTACTTTGAAACCTGGATATGATTTTGTAGGTTGGTCTAATGATATTACTGATCTAAAATTTGATTATAAAATTTTAGATAATACTGAGATAAATGCTATAACTAAGCCTATAATATATAATATTAAATATAACTATAATGGTGGTACAGTTGAAGATGAGTTTAAAAATCCTGAAACTTATACAGTTGAAGATGAAATTACGTTAAATAAACCTTCTAAAATTGGTTATACATTTGTTGGCTGGAAAATCAATAATATGGAATCTGATGGTATTATAAAAAATAGTATTGGTCCTTTAAATGTTGAAGCTATATTTGTTCCAAATGATGATACATTATATACTGTAGAACATTATCAAATGGATTTAGATGGAATTAATTATACGTTAGTAGATACTGATCATTTAGAGGGTACATCTGATTCGATGGTTACTCCTAAAACAAAAACTTATGTCGGATTTACTAGTCCTAAAGAGACAGCAGTTAAAGTTAATCCAGATGGAACAACTGTCATTACATATAAATATTCTAGAAATAAATATAAATTAATTTTAAATAAATCTAAAGGTATTGATAGTGTTAGTGCTTCTAATACATATTATTATGGAGAAAAGGTTTCTATTACAGCAAATGTATCACAAGGATATATATTTAATGAATGGAAACAGGCATTAGAAGATACAAAAATTAAAGAAGGCATAATTTCTTTTGATTATTATATTATGCCTGCAAGTAATGTTACTTTAACAGCAACGGCAACTCCTATAGATTCAAAATATAATGTAGAGTACTATTTTATGGATATCTATGGAAATTATAGTGATAAAGCTGATAAAGTATTAGAATATTCTGGGTTAACAGATACTGTACCAAATGTTACAGTAAATGAGGTTTATGGATTTAATAAGCCTGTATTAAAAGATAGTGCTGATTCAAAAGAACAAATATTAGAAGATTATGTAATTAAGGGAAATGGAAGCACTGTATTAAGATATTATTTTGAAAGAAAGAAATTTAATTTAACACTAAATAAGAGTGGAGACGCTCCAGGTACAAATTATAAAGTAATTGTAGATGGTAATGAGTATTCTAATTTGAGTGATAGTTTATCTATAGAAATTTATTATAATAAAAATATAGATGTTAAATTAGTTCCATTTACAGGAATAAATTTTGTTGAATGGACTAGTGAGTCTATAAGTGATAAGAAAAATAATGTTTATAATTTTACTATTACTGAAAATACTACTTTATCATATACTATGAATATAAATCGTTATACTATTGAATTTAATGGTGCTAGTGGATTAACTGAAGATAAAGATAGTCAATACATGCAAGACTTTACTTATGATTTGACGCCATTTAGCCAACAGAGATTAGCTTCTAATAAATTTATAAAAGATGGATATACATTTATTGGATGGAGTAAGAATAATAATGGTGGTGTAGATTATCAAGATAAAGTTATTGTAAGAAATTTAACTACTACAAATTTTGGCATCGTAAAATTATATGCTGTTTGGGAAGCTAATAAATATACTGTTAAATTTGACAAAAATGGTGGATCTGGAGATGATTACACTCAAACATTAACATATGATAAAAAAGAAAACTTAATTTCTAATAAATATAGTAAAACTGGTTATGTTTTTGTTGGATGGTCACTTGATAAAGATGGTGAAGTTGCATATGATAATGAATCTGAAGTTTCAAATCTTGTAAAAGAAGGAGAAATAGTATTATATGCTAAATGGGTACCTGTCAATTATACTGTAATGTATCATTCTAATAATAAAGAAGATAAAACTGTAACAGATACATTTACATATGATGGAACTAACATTGCAAAAGATGAAAATACATTTAATAAGGAACAAACAATAACTTATAAATATAATAATGGTGATGAAGATAAAACAACTGAGCCATATAAGTCTACATTAAAATGTTGGAAACTTGATAACAGTGAGGCATGTTACATTCCAGGAGAAAATATAAAAGACAATTTGTCAAATACAGCTGGTGTTGTTAATTTATATGCATCTTGGGTAGATCCAACAGTGAAATTAGAAATTCCTAAAAAGACTGGATATAATTTTGTTGGATGGACACTTGATAATAAAGTTATCGATAACAATTATGAGTTAAAAGAAGATGTTACTCTAGAAGCAAAATGGGAACCAATTACATATCAAATTAAGTATGATGGCAATAATAATACAACTGGTGAAATGAGCAATAGCAAATATACTTATGATGAAGAAAGTAAATTAAGTAAAAATACATATAAAAAATATTATAATTTAACATATAATTATAATGCTTCTGAATTAAATAATAAGACAGTTAGTTTTGAAAACGGATTTTTAGGATGGTATGATAAAAATAATAAAGATTATGTAGATGAAGCTCCTATTTATAATTTAACTACAACTGATAAAGAAATTATAACTTTATATGCTAAATGGGAAAATCCTACAATATCTTTAGAAAAGCCTATTAGAACAGGATATATATTTAATGGGTGGTATATAAGTGATGAATCTAATTTAATAAATGATAATTATACATTAGAAAGTAGTATTACTTTAAATGCTAAATGGACTCCTATTAAATATGATGTCGTTTATAAATCTAATAATGGAAAAGATGAGACTAAAAAAGAAACATTTACGTATGATGGAAATAATATAGCAGCTCCATCTAATACATTTAGTAAATCATATAAGGCAACTTATAATTATGGTTATAATGAAGAGATTCAAGAAAAAACATATTATGCAACTTTAAAATGTTGGAAATTCAATGGTAAATGTTATACTCCAGGTGTTAAAATTTCTGATAATTTATCTACAATAGAAGGAACAATTGAACTTTATGCTGAATGGGTTAATCCAACTGTAGATTTAGATAAACCAAAAAGAGATGGTTATTTACTAGCTGGATGGCAATTAAATGATAAGAATATTGGTTTAAATTATACATTTGAAAGCGATATTAATGTTAATGCTATTTGGACTCCAATAACTTATAATGTTCATTATGATGGTAATAGTAATACAACTGGTGAAATGCCAGATAGCAAACACACTTATGACGATATAAATAGTAAAGTAAATGAAAATAAATATGAAAAATCATATAATATTATTTATGATTTTGGATATGCAATAGATAACAAAATTGTAGAAAAACAATATAAATTTATTGGTTGGTCATTAGAAAAAAATGGTAGTGTAACTATACAAAATAATGGACCAACAGGTAATTTAACTAAAGAAAACAATAAAACTGTCAATTTATATGCACAGTGGGAAGAAATTGAATTAAAATTGTTAGAAGATCCTGAAAGATTAGGTTATACATTTGATGGATGGTATAATAATGGAACTAAGATAACTTCTTTAGATGGAATATCTAAAAATATTACATTAACTGCAAAATGGATACCAAAAGATGGAATTACTTATAAAGTTAATCATTATAAGATGGACATTAATGGTAATTATCCAGAAGAACCTACAGAAACTGATAGTTTTAAAGGTAAAACTGAAAGTTCTGTAACTCCAGAAGTTAGAGATTATGTTGGGTTCAAAAAACCTGCTAAAGAAACTACAATTATTAAAGGTGATGGTACAACTGTTGTAAATTATAAATATGAAAGAGAAAAATATACCATAACTTTAGAAGGCGATAAAGGAGTATCAGACTTACCAAAGACGATAAATGATTATTATGAAAAAGAAGTAGATATAACTGCTAAATTAAAAGCTGGATATGAATTTGTTAAATGGTCTAATAATGTGGGTACTTTAAACTTTAAACATACAATAACAAGCAATCAAACATTTACAGTTACAACAAAGCCAACTGAATATAGTATAACTTATGACTATAAAAATGGAACTGTTAAGGAAAATCCAAAAACATATAATATAGAGAGTGATATTACATTAAATAAACCAACAAAAGAAGGATATACATTCAAATATTGGAAGATAAATGATCAAATAGATTATAATGGTGTAATTAAAAATAGAACAGGCGCATTAAAAGTTGAAGCTGTATATGATGAGAATACTTTAACTGTTAATTATAATAACAATACTGGAACAGGTACAATGTCTAGTAGTAAGTTTAAATATACAGATAATGCTGTTTTAACTAATAATAGTTTGAATAAATCATATACTATAACTTATAACTATAATGACTATATTAAACCTACTAAAATAGAAAGTCATAATGCTACATTCAAAGGTTGGGCATTAACTCCAACTGGTGAAGTTAAGTTTACTAATTCAGAAGATATATCAACTTATGTTAAAAATGAAACTAAAAATGGAAATAAAACTATTACATTATATGCTAAATGGGAAAATCCAACTGTTAAATTAGATGTTCCAACAAGAAGTGGTTATATATTTAATGGATGGTTAAATAATGATGTTCTAATAACAGATACAACATTAACTTTAAGTAAAAATATTACATTAAAAGCAAGTTGGTCTTATATTATTATTTGGGATTATGATGTTAGTATATTAACTAAGAAAGATACAACTAATTTCAATACTACATTGAAAGATAATGTATATACAGTAGATGTACAAAATGTTTCAAATACAATATCTAATGTCATAAATAATATAAAATCTAATGCTAGATCAGTATTTTCAGCTGAAAATTCACATATATCAAAAATTGTTGTTAAATTCGATGGAAAAACTTATGATATAACATCTAGCAATGTAGATTCAGTTATTAATACATTATTTACAGATTTGACTAAAACATCATCTATATCTACATTTGCAAATAGAAATATAAGTTCTTTATATGATAAATCATTAACTGCTGAATTTGTATTTGAATCTGGTTATACTTCAAAAAATAATTTATTTACAGTTAATTTCACTAGTTCTAATGTAGTTAGCATTGCTGAATTACAAAAACTTTCAACTAGTGTAATGTCTAAAATTAATGTAAATAAAGCAAGAAAATATGAGGTTAGTATAGATCCTAGCAATCCTTCTAAAATATGGTTAAAATATATTTCATCTATAAGAAATAATTATTTAACTGGTAGTTTTTCAGGAGCTGGTATTAAAACAGCTTTGTGGAACTTGCTTGGAAATCCAAGTGGTAGTGGAAGTGAAAACTATCCTAGAACTGGCATTTATTCAGTAACATTTACGTTCGAAAAAACTGGAAAACCAACTACAGTAGAAGTAATGACTACAGAAAAAGTACAAGGATGGAATTGGATGGATTCCGCCGAAAATGTAGCACGTAGGTTAGCTGCTATTATGGATAAATCATTGTGGGATTTAACTAATGCGGATTTAGATAATTTATCAGCTAAAATAAAGATTGCTCCATATAGTGGAAAAGTATTCCAAGATGGAGTAAATACAGATTTTGAAATATATTTTGGATCTAGAACATCATAAAAGCAATATAGATTTTTCTATATTGTTTTTTTAAATTCATAAAATTAATAATATGTGATACAATATAAAGGTGATTTATTATGTTCAAAGAAGAATTAAATTTAGTACCACATTTGCCTGGTTCATATCAAATGTATAATAAAGATAATATAGTAATATATGTTGGAAAGGCTAAAGATTTAAGAAATAGACTTTCTAGTTATTTTAATGGAAAAACAACAGGTAAGACAGCAATTATGGTATCTGAAATAGATCACTTTGAATATATAGTAACTAATAATGAATTAGAAGCTTTTATATTAGAATTAAATTTAATAAAAAAATATGATCCAAGGTATAATATTCTTTTAAAAGATGATAAGAGTTATCCATATATAGAGTATACAAGAACTCCATATCCATCTTTAAAAGTAGTAAGATATTTAAATATTAAAAATCATAAAAATAAAACTTTATTTGGACCATTTGTAAATGCATATGCAGCAAGAAGAATTGTAAACTTGATTAATAGATTATATCCTTTAAAAAAATGTGATCACATGGAAAAAAAGGTATGTTTATATTATCATATAAATGAATGTTTAGGATATTGTGTCAAGGATATAAATAAAGAAGAATTAGACTTAATGGAAAAAGATATAATCAAATTTTTAAAAGGTGATGAAGAAGTAATAACTAATAAGTTAATGGAAAGAATTAATTATTATGCAGAACAATTAAATTTTGAAGAAGCAAATGAACTGAAAAAAGAATTAGATTATATTAAAGTAGTAATGGAAAAACAGAGGGTAGAATTACATGATAATGTTAATAGAGATATAATTAATTATTATTTTGATAATGGATATTTGAGTATAGAAATATTTTTCTTAAGAAATGGAAAGCTTAGTGGTCATGTTAATAAAATAATTCCAGTAATGGATGATTATATAAATGAATTAGAATATTATATAGCATTGTATTATAATAAACATGAAGTACCTAAAGAAATACTGATTAATAGCGATGTAGATTTAGATTTATTAAGTAATGTAATAAACACTAAATTTGTAATATCTTTAAAAGGAAATAAAAAGAAACTATTAGATATGGCATATAAAAATGCCAAAATAAATTTAGAGAATAAATTTAGTATGTTAGAAAGTGCAAGTTTAAAAACAAAAGGAGCTAATGATGAATTATCTAAATTATTAGGTATAAATATATATAGAATTGATGCCTTTGATAATTCTAACATATTTGGTACATTTAACGTATCGGGTATGGTTGTATTTAAAAATGGATTACCCTCTAAGAGCGATTATAGAAAATACAAAATTACAGTTGATAAAAATGATGATTATAATACTATGAAAGAGGTAATATATCGAAGATATTATAGATGTTTAGTAGAGAAAAGTGAACTTCCTGATTTAATATTAGTTGATGGCGGGAAAAGTCAAATACATGCTTGTTTGGATACATTAAATGAACTTAATTTGCATATAAAAGTATGTGGTTTAGTTAAAAATGATAAACATAGAACTAATGATTTAATGGATGGTGATACTCTATCTATTTATAATATAGATAAAACTAGTAACTTATTTCATTATTTAACTCGTATACAAGATGAAGTACATAGATTTACAATAAATTATCATAGAACAATAAGAAGTAAAGGTTCTATTTCTAGTGTATTAGACAATATAGAAGGAATAGGTACTAAAAGAAAAAAAGAATTAATTAAAAATTTTGGTAGTGTAAAAAAAATAAGTGACGCTAGTATAGAAGAATTATCCAAATTTGTTCCTTTAAATATAGCAGAAAAATTAAAAGGATATTTAGAAAATTATAAAAAAGATAATTAAAGCAAAGAAGTGATATTTTTGTATTAAATTCGATAATATCTACTAAAAATAATGATTTTGCTTGCAATTATGTTTTTTTTATTATAATATTTTTATAGGAGGGTAGAAGTTATGAAACAAGATTTGACAGTTTTAAATGAAAATATTACAAAGTCAACTAAATATTTAAAAGTTATAATAGTATTGTTGATTGCTATATTTGCTGTTTTAATTATTGGAGTTTCAAAAATGTTTGATACAAATGAAACTGATGATGCAACAGATACTAATGTTGAAGAAACTCTAGCAGACTATGATGTATCAATGTTTGAAGAAATAGAAGCTAAAGATATTGCTAGTAAAACTAAAAAATCTAAACAAGTAGTTTATGTTGGTAGATCTACTTGTTCATGGTGTGCTCAATTCTTGCCAACATTACAAAAAGCACAAGAAGAATACGGATATACTACTTTATATGTAGATATTGCAAAAATTATAGACTTTAATGTAACTGAATTTAAATTATTAGATGAAGATGCATATAATACTATGATGGCTTTGACTGGTGATGAATACAGTGGATATATGTCTGAGAATTTTGGTGCAACTCCAATGGTACTTATCATTGAAAAAGGCAAAATAATAGGCGCTCAAACTGGATATAGTGAATATGAAACATTCGAAAAAGTATTAACTGATGCAGGATTTAAGAAATAAAAATGAAGTATGAATTTACTTCATTTTTTGTATAATTTTTGTTAAATTTTTTGAATTTTAAAAAAAAATGTTGATTATTATCAAAAAATGATAGATAATTATGAAGTATAGTAGAAAGTAGTGGAGGGAACAATATGAAAAGTAAAAAAGGATTTACTTTAGTAGAAGTACTTGTTGTTGTTTTATTGCTCGGGTTGATAGCTGTTAGTGTAGTAGTTATTAGCAATAAAAAGAAGACAGAGGATGAGCGTAGAGAATATCAAGAAGCTATAGCTAGAAGCGCTGCCATTTATGTTGATAAGTACAAAGAGGAAAGGTTTTCAGACTTTAATGGTGGCGAAAACCGAGACTTTAGATATATCATGTTAAATGAGATTATAGCTGAAGGCTTATTAGCTGGAGAAAAAAACAACCCTTTTATTGATAAGAATGGAAAATGTTCTGGAGTAAATTGTGACGTAGTTGAAGTTTACTATGAACAAAATAGTTCTGAATTAAAAGTGCGTTATCCAACTGATTTTGAAGGTTCTATCGATGAAGAGACTATTTATATTTGTGGTAATATAAGCACAGAGCCACAAAATTATTATCTTTTTGATAGCAACACAGCATATACTAAGTATAAAAGTGATTCTTCAATAATTAATAATATACAAAATGGAGACTTTGTATATAGTGACATATCTTCAAAAAAAGAATCTTATTTAGACATTTATTTATGTGGTTATAAAGGTATATTAAAAAATGCTAAAATGTCTTTTAAAAAATCAGATTACGATTCAGATAATAGAATATTAAAAGTTGGGGTAAAAGTTGATAATATAAAAGATTTTACTGATTTAGGATATAAATTAGCTGGAAGTTTTAAATCAGAAGATACAAAACTAGTTAAAGTTGTTGATAATTCATGTCCAATATTACTATATAATAATGATATTTATGCAAGTAGTGAAGTCGATTATACTGGCAATTACAATGATTTTAGTGCATTTGATAATTATGACGGATATATTAACTATGGAGGACAATCTGTAGCTACATCTGGCATAACGTCTCCTGATTACGGATTTAATACTCCAGATTTTACACTTCCTAGTATGAACAATGCCAGAGGTCAAGCATTCATAATATCAAGATCTCCAGCATCAAATGTTTCATCAGAAAGCAGAACTGTTACTTTGAGAGATTCAAAAGGATCTACATGTAACAGTCAAGTAACATTTGCTTGTCAAAATGGATTAGAATTTAATTCAAGCGGAAGATGTGCTTGTGACAATAGCTCTAAATGTACAAGCGGAGAAATTTGTAGATATATTGCTAGTGGCGAAATAAAAAACGGTAATGGAGTTTGTCAATGTGATAAATTACATGAATATAAAGATGGAAAATGTGTTGAAAAGACATGTCCAGATGGTAAAACATTAAATAGTAATGGCGATTGTGTTTGTCCAAAAGGAAGCTGTATTAATTCGAATGGTCAATGTGGTACATGTAAAGAACATGAAACACAAGAAGCTTCATCAGAAAGATGTACTTGTGAAACTGGATATGTAAGTAATAATGGTACTTGTACAGAAGAACGTAACTTATACTGCAAGAGAGGTTATTCATATGAAAAGGATTGCTATGAAATATCAAATGGAAGTAAACCGACTGTTGGTTTAACATTACAATGTATTAGCAGCCATGCTGATTCTGCGTGTATATCTGGAAGTACTGAAAATGTAGATAATGATTTCACGAGTTGCGTATGGGCAGATTATGCTTTACAAAGCAAACCAGATGAAGAAGGAAAATATTTTGGTGAGAAGAGGTTACCAGTGAATTTCCACGAATTTAAAGCAATGGTTTATAATGCTGCTTCTACATCTAGCTCTGAAGATTTCGGAGATATAACACAAGCAGCGTATAATAAAAACATTAGAAAAACTTTTAAACGAAGCGTGGTAAAAGAATTACTATATAAAGGAACAACAGACTACGCTACTGCAGAAGTGTCTAAAAATTGCTATGGAAAATTCCTAAGTTGTAGCTTTGATGAAGATTCATATATTGCAGATTGTTATGAAGGTGGCGGTTATCCTAAAAGATTAACGATAGAAGATGCAGTAGATGGATATACTCAGGTTACAGCTAACATGAGTTGCAAGGATAAAAAGAAACTTCAAAATTTGTTAAATAGATTGATTACAGTAATAAGAAATATTGACTCTACAATTGTGGTTGAAGTTCCTGGTGATGGAAGTAATATAAAATATGATAGTGCAAAAAATTCAATAGAAATAACTGGCAATGGTGGTATGGTTTACTTTTATGATAAAGATAAAAATAAAAAAGCAGAAATAAATGCTGCAATTATGTGCTTAGGAGTAAAAAATACTTGTACATCAGAATGCAAACAAGGTACTACTTGCGAAGATGGAAAATGTGTAAGCAAAGGTAAAAATCCTAACGTATGTACTCAAGAATGCAAACAAGGTACTACTTGTGAAGCAGGAAAATGTGTTTATGTAGACTCAGCTCCAAAACCAAATGGTACTTGTACGGGAGAACATTCTTGTTCAAGTATAGCAAATCCTAATCCTAATGGTTGTATGATATGGAATACTAGTAGATGTACATGTGAGTGGAGCGGCGACATGTCTAAATGTACATAGAAAGGAATAGTTAGTATGAATAAAAAAAATATTATAATTGTTATGATTGTAATAATATTAATTACTTTGGGTCTTGTATTTGTATTATTTAATAAAAATACACCAAAAGATAAAGATGATAATGACGAGACAAATCCAAAAATAGAAGCTTCATATTATGAAGATATGCTTTCGAAGATGACGTCTAATTATAAATTATTTTTTGATAACATGCCTCTACCTCCAGAAGGTTATGAAGTTAAGGTAACTCTAGCTGATTTGAAAAGATCACAAATTGATATTAGCGGCTATGTTAACTATCAAACTAAAATTCCATGTGATTTGTCTGACTCATATGCAACAGGTGTGGTAAAGGATAATGCCGTTACTGAAATTAGTGTATATTATAGTTGTGGTGAAGCTGTTAATTATTAATTAATTCATTAGTTTCTAACCAATAAAGAATTATATTTATTAAAATACCCGATTTAATAATATAATTCTTTTTATTTATATTATTTTCTAAGAAAGTATTATCCAATATTGTTTTAAAATAAAAAAAGAAATTGTTTTTAATTATATTAAAAAAGCTTTTATTTTTATCAATATAATTTATTATTAACATTAATAAATTATTTAAATCTTTATTTCTTTTGTTATTAATTACATATAATTCATAAATTTTATTTGAAATGTTTTTTAATTTATAATCTATTATTTCATTTATATTATTGAAATTGTTATAAAAACTACTTCTTGATACTCCTGCTAAAGCTACTATTTTTGTAACACTTATATCATTGATATTATTAGATTTTAATAGCAAAAATGTAGCATTGGCAATATAATTTTTTATATTAGTTTCCATTTTATACATTCTCCTTTTAAGTTGTTTTAATTAATAAAATAGTACTTGTTAAATATAATTTATAGTGTTAAACTGTTTACAGAACGTTATTTTATAAAATAATAAAGGAGTTGTCTATATGTTAGAGATAAAAAATATAACGAAAATTTACAAAACAGATAGTATTGAACAGAAAGCATTAGATAATGTTTCTATAAATTTTAGAGAATGTGAATTTGTTTCTATTCTCGGTCCATCTGGAAGTGGTAAAACAACGCTTTTAAACATTATAGGTGGTTTGGACAAATATACAAGTGGCGATTTAAAGATAAATAATGTATCAACTAAGGAATATAAAGATAAGGACTGGGATACATATCGTAATCATAAAGTAGGATTTATTTTTCAAAGTTATAATTTGATAAGTCATCAAACGGTTTTGTCAAACGTTGAATTAGCATTAACATTAAGTGGGGTTAACAAAAAAAGAAGAAGATTGTTAGCTATAGAAGCCTTAAAAAATGTTGGTTTAAAAGAACATATGTATAAGTTGCCAAATCAATTATCAGGTGGCCAAATGCAAAGAGTTGCTATAGCAAGAGCACTAGTAAATAATCCAAATATTATACTTGCAGATGAACCGACAGGAGCTTTAGATACTAAAACTAGTGAGCAAATAATGAAATTATTGAAGGATATTGCAAAAGATAGATTAGTTATTATGGTAACACATAACCCAGATTTAGCTAATAGTTATTCTACTAGAATTATTGGGGTAAAAGACGGAAAAATCGTAAGTGATAGTAATCCTTATGATGGTAATGATAAAAAGGGAGAAAATAAAAAAGATAAGAAAACTAACATGAGTTTTTTTACAGCATTGTCTTTATCTTTAAAAAATTTGCTAACTAAAAAGGGTAGAACAATTCTTACAGCTTTTGCTGGATCTATAGGTATAATTGGTATTTCTTTAATTCTTTCTATTTCGAATGGAGTAGATAGTTATATCGATAAAGTTCAAGAAGACACCCTTACTAGTTATCCATTGACAATAGAAAGAGAAAGTGTCGATTTTAGTAATATGCTAACTATTATGGCTCAAAATAATGAAAAGAAAGACCATAAATTAGATGCGGTATATTCAAATGATATAATGGTAGACATGATAAGCAATGTGAGCAGTGAAGTACGTACAAATAATTTAAAAGATTTTAAAGAATATTTAAATAAAAACAAATCTAAATTAAGTGAATATTCTAATGATATAAAATATTTTTATAATTTAGATTTACAAATATATAGTGAAAATACTAAAGATGGTATAACACAATTAAATCCAAGCAATATTATGAATATTATTAGTACACAAATGGGTAACTACAATATGGGTGGTAATGCTAATGTTTTTCAAGAATTATCTAATAATGAAAGTTTACTTAATAATCAATATGAAATATTAAAAGGTAAGATGCCTGAAAAATATGATGAGATGGTTTTAATATTAGATGAAAATAATGAAGTTAGTGATTATACTCTTTATTCATTAGGCCTTAAAGATCAAAAAGAATTAGCTAAAATAATGTCTACTATTATGAAAGGTGAAAAAGTAGAAAAGAATGAACAATTAAAATTAAATTATGATGATATATTAAATACAAAATTTAAAGTTATTTTAAATACTGATTATTATCAGAAAGAAAATGGGATTTGGCTTGATAAAAGAACTGATCTAAATTATATGAAAAAAGTTGTTGATGATGCTCTTACTATAAATATAGTTGGTATTATTAAACCTAAAGAGTCATCAAGCATAGAAACTACAGGCGTCGTAGGATATACAAGTGAATTAAGTAGTTATATTATTAATGGTATTAATGATAGCAACATCGCAAAAGAGCAAAAAGAAAATAATGAAATTAATGTATTCACACAACAAAAATTTCAAATTGGTGAATCATATGAATCTAATTTAAGAAATTTAGGTATTGTTGATGAAGAAGACCCTTATATTATTAATATTTATCCTAAAGATTTTGAATCTAAAGATAAGATAGAGGAATTTATAAAGGAATATAATGAAGGAAAAAGTGAAGAAGATAAAATTGAATATACTGACTATGTCGGAATACTTATGAATAGTGTTACTACAATAGTAAATGTAATTAGTTATGTATTAATTGCATTTGTAAGTATTTCATTAATTGTATCTAGTATAATGATTGGTATAATTACTTATATATCTGTTCTTGAAAGAACGAAAGAAATCGGTATTTTAAGGGCAATTGGTGCTAGCAAAAAGGATATTAGGAGAGTATTTAATGCTGAAACTTTCATAGTTGGTTTAATTGCAGGATTGTTAGGTGTTATTATTACCACATTATTAAATATTCCAATTAATAATATCATTACTGCATTGTCAGGAATAGAAGTAGGAGTAAATTTACCTTTTGTAGCTGGATTGATATTGGTTGCTATAAGTATGACACTTACTATTATTGCAGGTTTAATTCCATCTAAGATGGCAGCTAAAAAAGATCCAGTAGTAGCCTTGAGGACAGAATAAATAATAAAGATAGAAGATTGAATTCTTCTCTTTTTTATTTGTGTATAATTTGATATAATAAAAAAAATAAATAAATTATGTTAGTGGGTGTTTATAATGAAAAAAGTATTTTCTTATAATATGAAAAATATAATTAAATTTGAGTTTATTTTTAAAATATTAAGTGCAATTATTTTTACTCCATTATTTTTATATTTATTCAATTCTATTATGAGAATAACTGGATATAATTACTTAACATTAGAAAATATATTTAGTTTTTTATTAAATCCTATTACAATTATTTTATTGCTATTTTTGATTTTTATATTAACCATTTACTCACTTTTTGATATAGGAGTAATTATTACACTAATAGACGCATCTTTTCAAAAAAAAGAGATATCATTAAAAGATGCTATCAAATATTCTTTTTGGAAATCCGTTAAGGTATTTAAAAAAGATAATATATTATTAGTAGTACTAGTTTTATTATTAATTCCATTTCTAAATATAGGTATTACATCTAGTTTTATATCTTCAATAAAAATTCCGGAATTTATACTCGATTATATTTTTGGAAATAATTTATTATATTTAATATATGTTGGTATTGTATTTTTATTAATTTTTTTACAACTTAGATGGATTTATTCTTTACATTATTATTTTATAGAAAATAAAAACTTTAAAGAAGCTAGAATTAGAAGTATAAATTTAGGTAACAAAAGACATTGTAAAGATTTGTTAAAAATATTATTAACACAATTATTTATTACTATTATGTACTTATTATTTGTATTTATTGGTATATTTTTAATAATTGTATTGAATAAATTATTTAATAATATTATAGGTACATTTATGATTACAATTTTGTGGTTATTTATTGCAATATCTTTTATAATTACAGTACTTTTATCAAATGTAATTAATTATACAATAATAAGTGATATGTATTATAAAAATAAAGAAAGTATAAAAGAAAAAATAAATCATATACATATTAAATCAATTGAAAAAAAGAAAAAAAGTAAACAAAGATTAATTTTAGATATTTCGATAATTTTAGTAATTGTTATAGGGTTAACTATTTTTACAAGTGGTACTTTAAATGGTAAATATAAATTAAATATAGAATATATAAGAAATATAGAAGTAACCGCTCATAGAGGTGCTTCAGTTGATTTTCCTGAAAATACATTATCTGCATTTATAGAGGCAAAGAGATTGGGTTCTGATTGGATTGAATTAGATGTACAGCAAACTAAAGATAATGAAATAATAATAACTCATGATAGTAATTTAAAACGAACTACTGGTAAAGATATCAATACATGGGATGCAACTTATGAAGAAATTTCAAAGTTAGATGCGGGTTCTTTTAAAGATAAAAAATTTAAAGGAGAAAAAATTCCGTTATTAGAAGATATTATAAAGTGGGCTAAAAGCCAAGATATTAAATTAAATATTGAATTAAAACCTACAGGACATGAAATTAATTTTGAAAAAAATGTTTTAGATATAATTAAAAAATATGATTTTATAGACAATTGTGTAGTAACTTCACAAAATTATAAGACTTTAGAAAATATTAAAGCAATAGATGATAATGTAACCACTGTATATGTAATGAGTTTAGCATACGGAGATATTAAAAATTTAGATAAAGCTGATCATTTTAGCATATCTTCTTCTAGCATAACTAAAAGTTTGGTTGATGAAATTCATGAATCGGGAAAATTAATTTATGGTTGGACAGTAAATACTAAGGAAAGTATAAATAGAATAATTGATTTAAAGGTTGATAATATTATAACTGATAATGTCACTCTTGCTAAAGACTTAGTATTTAAAAGTAAAAATAGTAATATTATAAATGAATATATTAAATTTGTTCAAAATATTTTCTAAAACTATCTACTATTTGACCTAAATAATATTATAGTGTTAAAATACTAATAGATAGTGAGGATATTATGAATAAAAAGACAATGTTTAGTATAATTACAATTGTTCTATTGGGAGGCATTTTATTAGTTCTTTGTATTAAGGATCCTGGTAATACAAATAAGAAAACAGTTAAGCACTCATATCCTGATAAAAAAAATACTTTCATTTCTTCAAACGATGCAATTGATGTAGTACTAGAACATACTTATTTAAGTTATGAAGATTTAAATGATTTAGATATTGAATTTGATTATAAATATAAAAAAAATGTCTATGAAATAGACTTTAATTATGATAACTGTAAATATGAATACTATATAGATGCTATAAATGGAGAAATAATATATTCTTTTAAAGAATTTGATTAGTTAACAGAAATATGTTAACTAATTTTTTTAATTTATTTACATTTTTTAATAATGATATTATAATTTTTTTGTAAAATATAGGAAGTAATAATATGAAAAAAAATAATAAAACAAAATTAAATAAGTATGTAAAATTTTTTATATGTATTATAATTATTTTAGTTATTTGTATCATTTCTTTATTTTGTATAAAACTTAAAAAAACTAATGAATTAATATCGAATCTTAAAATAAGTAATAAGGAGTTTCATAAAATAGAAGTTAAGTGGAATAAGTTAAAAGAGAAAAATACAAATTATAAAGTTATATTGTCTAAAAATAATATCAGTTCTAATAATATCATTGAACAACTCAATAGTGATAAATTAAATGAAAATTATATTATAGTTGATGCTAAAGATAAAAATATGATAGAAATAAAAGATATTTTATCGAATGAAGATTATTATATTTTGGTTGTATCATATAAAAATAAAGGTAATGACGTTATATATCAAAATATCAGTGCTATTGAGAAGATACATACGTTGAGTTTAGATTTAAATAATGTTGCGAGTTTTGAAGCTAAAGATATTACTGATACAAAAATAAGTTTGGAATGGACATCAAGTGAAATAAAAGAAAAGAATTTAGATAAAACTTCAATTGAAACTAGTTATTCGATTTATAAATCTAATGACTTTGCAACAAACGAAAATAATTATATTGAATTAAAAAGTAATATAAAAGATAATAAATTAACTATAAACGATTTAGAATCTTTTACAAAATATAGTTTTATAATAAAAGTTAATGCATTTGTCGATGGTAAATCTATATCTAGTAGAGAAAAAATTTTATCAGTTACAACAAAACCCAGTGCTGTAAAAAACGTTAAAGCTTCGTCGAATAGTAGCTCTAAAATAGATTTAACTTGGGATAAATATATTGTCAATAAAAAAAATACTGATGAAACTGAAGCACAAGTTACTTATACTATATATGATTCTTATGATGATAAAGAATATAAAGTATTAAAAGAAGACATTACTGATACTAAATATACAGATTCAGATCTAAAAGATAATACCAAGAAATATTATTATTTAGTTGCAAAAATAAAATTAAATGGTGATATATATGATAGCATTGCAAGTGAAAAAGTAAATGCAACAACTCAGAAAAAAGTAGTTTATGTTCCTCAAACATCATCTAACGGTTCTACTTCAACAAATACTAATAGTAGCAGCCAATCCAATAATAAACCAGCAACAGGTGGGTATAGTTCATCAGATTTATCTGCTGCGGAAAAGGATAGACAAGCAAGAGCCGTAGCAAAAAAAATTGCAGATGAGATATTGTCTAAGGGTTATACTACGGATTTAGATAAGGTTCAAGCCGCAGCGAGTAAGGTTTCAGAATATTATTTTAAAGGAGTACATGTGGAATCTGGAGTTGATTATAGAACTCCATATGGCGTGTTTATTAAAGGTGAATCATCATGTGCGGGAACTACTAGAGCATTGGGGCTTGTTCTTGAATATATGGGATATTCATGGCAACATGCTAATGAAAATCAATGGACGCATCAATGGGTAATAGTTACTATGGATGGAAAAGTTGGTTATGCAGATGGTCAAGTAGGTATGGTTGGATATGGTACTCATCCTTATGCTGAATAAGCAAGAATAATCTTGCTTTTTTTACTTTTTAGTTGTAATATAACTACTATTAAAAGAGGGATAATATGGAGAAAAAAGATTGGGAAAAGATAATAAAACTTGCAAAATTTAAAAGTTTGAGTCTTGACTGTCGAACTAATGCTGAATTTAAATTTAAATTAGAATTAGAAAAATATTTATTAGAAAACGGCTATACTTATGAAATGTTAGAACAAGAAGTAGCGAATTATTCAAAACTTGATATAGAAAGTATTGTAATTTTAAAAAGTGAAGAACTATTTGAAGAAATAAAAGCATTAATAGAAAAAAATAATATGATAAGTACGAAAGACTATATAGATATTTATTATAAAATAGAGGAAATAATTTCTATGGATAGATTTGCAGCAGATATTTTAACAAAAGTAGAAAATAAATATAATATATCTCATGAAACTTTTCACTCAAAAGAAGAAGTAGGATATAATTTTAGATTAAAAAAGTAGGTAAATTGAAATGAGAAAACATGAATTATTAGAAAAAAAGAATAAAAATAAAATAGAAATTGATGAAAATGAGAGTTACATAGAAAATGAGTTAAATAAAAAAATATTTTCTTTTTGGCATAATGTTCAATTTTATTCAAATTTATGGTCTGTTAATTTTTTAATTGGTCTTATTATTGATTTAATTCTAACGAAAGGGCAATTTTTAATTGGTTATATAATTTCTATTATTATAAGTCAGTCTTTGAAAATTGCAAGAAATATAGTGGGTTCTTCAGATTTAAGTGAATTAATAAAATTGAAAATTTTAAAGCAAAGCCAAATAAATGAATTAAAAACAGAAAATTTAATTATTGATAAAGTAACTGAAAAAAACGATATTGAAATAATGAAACAATTCAATACATGCGATATTATGTCAATTACTAATTTAGAAAATGAAAGAAAAGAATTATATGATAATTTAAAAGATATTACAAAAAGGAAAGAAATTTTAAAGTATTATAGTAAAAATAATGATAAGTTTTATAGATTCTTTAAATATTTTATCGCTCCATTGTTATGCTTTGGATTGATTTTCCTTTTTACGTTAATATTTAAAATGCCATGGGGGAATAGAATTAATTTAAGTATTTTATCTTTTCTAAATAGTATAGGTACAGCTTTTTATAGAGATACTATAGATAAAAAAGTAATTAAATCACTATATAATAATGAATCTATAAGTATTAAACAATGTAATGCTGAAATTGTAAACTTAGAATACAAATTAATACCAATAATGCATAAAATAGTAGATACTGAATATAAAGTTATTAAAATTAATGAGTTATCAAATAATGATAAAACCAATATAAACAGTAAATCTACAATAATATCTAAAATTTATTCAGAAACTTCTAAAGAATTGGATATGCCAAATAGAAGTAAAATATATAAAAAATATGAGAATATTTAGAACTCGAATTATTTCGAGTTTTAAATTATATAAATTTATGATAAAATTAACTTATAATCTTGATTAAGAGAGGGATGTTTTTTGAAAAAGTTTTTCTTTAATTTAAAAAAATATTATAAATATGCAATAAGATCTGCAAAAGCTGAATTAAAAAGTGAAATAAGTGGGTCTTACTTAAATTGGTTATGGTGGGTAATTGAACCACTATGTTTTATGCTTATATATACTTTTGTATTTACTGTTGTATTTACTGCAAAAGAACAATATTTTCCTGTATTTGTATTTTTTGGACTTACTTGCTGGGAATTTTTTAATCGAATGATAAAAGGTAGTGTAACTTTAATATCTTCTAATAGAGATTTAGTATCAAAAGTATATATACCAAAATATATTTTATTACTTTCTAAGTCATTTACATACTTTTTTAAGTTTTTGATATCTTTTGCTTTAGCATTTATATTATTGTTGTTCTTTAAAGTTCCTTTGTCATTAAATATTTTATATGTCTTTATAATTATTCCATTATTATACGTTGTATCTTTTGGTATAGGATTGATATTAATGCATTTTGGAGTATATTTAGATGATTTAAAAAATTTAACAAATATTGTGTTGAGGGCAGTTTTTTATTTATCTGGTGTATTTTATAATATAAATTTAAGGCTTAAGGGGGCATTAAAATATTTTCTTTTAAGAGTAAATCCTATTGCGTTTATCATGAGCGAAATGAGAAAGGTTACTGTATATGCTAAAATGCCAAGTTTTGAAGGCATATTAGTTTGGTTTGCTATAGGTATAATTTTATGTATTATTGGAATTCACATAATAAATAAAAATGAAAACAGTTATGCAAAGGTGATATAATATGAATAAAAATATTGCAGTTAAAGTTGAAAATTTACATATAGTTTATAAAGCGTTAGAAAAAACATCTATTAAAAAGAGCCTTTTTAAATTAACTAAAAAAGATGTAGTTGAAGCAGTAAATGGTATTTCTTTTGAAATAGAAGAAGGTAAAATATTAGGCATTATTGGGAAAAACGGCAGTGGAAAGTCAACAATGTTAAGGGCAATTGCAGGAATTTTTTCTCCTGATAAGGGAGCTATAAATCTATATAATAATTCAGTTTCTCTTTTGTCTATAGGAGTAGGTTTCAATAAAAAGTTAACAGGGTATGAAAATATATATTTATCTGGTATGCTTTTAGGATTTAGTGAAGATGAAATCAAGAAAAAAGAAAAAGAAATAATAGATTTTGCAGATATAGGGGATTTTATTTTTAAACCAGTAAAAACTTATTCTAGTGGGATGTATTCAAAATTGGCTTTTGCAATAACAGCGATATTAGAAACTGATATAATGTTGATAGATGAAGTTTTAAGTGTAGGAGATGCTCAGTTTAAAAAGAAAAGCTATGAAAAAATGAAAGAATTAATTTCGAATGATAAGAGAACAGTCATAATTGTATCTCATAATACTTCTACATTAATGGAATTATGTGACGAGGTATTGTGGATGCACAATGGAAAGCAAAAAATGTTGGGGAAACCAAAAGAAGTTTTAGCAAAATATGAAGAATTTATGAGTAAGTAAAAAATTTTTGAGGGTAATGGTTATGATAAATTTAAAAGAAAAATATTATTTAGTTTCAATTGATGGTTATGATAATTTTTTAGCAATTTGCAAAAAAGTATCATTATTTAATAAATATATGTATCAAGATTTAATAACAAATAAAATTATTTATGTTGGCGTAGATAATAATAGTAACGATATAGGTTTTTATATAACTGGTAAAATTAATTCATGTATAACTAAAGATGAATTAGAACAATTTATAAAATCAATAGAATACTTAAAATATAAAAAACATTTCTTAGAAATAGAAAAAATATATTTTGAAAAGAATAATTCCAATATAGAAAATAAAAAAATAGAAGAAAAAACTTTAAAAAAATATTTTAAATAATCACTTAAGATTATTTTTTTATTTTTTATGTTATAATAAAAATAAGGAGTTTCTTATGATAAAAGTAGAAAATATTAAGAAAAAATTTATTAAGTATAATGCAAATAAAAAAGGAGTAGTCTTTTATGCAAATGATGATATATCATTTGAAGCCGATGACGGTAAAATAATAGGAATTTTAGGACCTAATGGTGCAGGCAAGACAACATTATTAAGAGTAATAGTAGGTATTTTAGAACCTACAAGTGGGAGAGTTTTATTCGATAATTTAAAATTAAAAGATAATGAAATTGAAATAAAGAAAAATATAGCATATTTATCAGGGAATACTAAAATATATAATTCAATATCCGCATATGAATTGCTAAAAATGTGCTGTGATTTTTATAAAGTTGAAAAAAGTAAACAAGATAAAAGAATAAAAGAAATTAGTAAAATACTAGATATGGATAAATTTTTACATAATAGAATATCTAACTTATCTACTGGGCAAACTCAAAGAGTAAACATTGCAAGGTGTTTAGTACATGATCCAAAGTATTATATTTTAGATGAAGCAACTAGTGGTTTAGATATAATTTCGAGTCAAATTATATTAGATTTTATTAAAGAAGAAAAAAAGAGAGGAAAGACTATATTATATTCAACGCATTATATGGAAGAAGCAGAAAATATTTGCGACAAAGTAATAATGTTAAATAATGGAAAAATATTAAAAGAAGGAACACCTTTAGAAATAAAAAAATTTACAAATACATCTAATTTAAGAGATTCTTTTTTTAAACTTTTAGGAGGAGAAAATGAATAGTAATATTTTATATATTTTAAAAAAAGAGTTAAGAGAAACTTTTAGAGATAAAAAATCATTATCTATGAT
The DNA here is from genome assembly GCA_947626515.1 of uncultured Bacilli bacterium. Taxonomy (GTDB): domain Bacteria; phylum Bacillota_I; class Bacilli_A; order RF39; family UBA660; genus UMGS1124. Next base: position 18,231 of record CANQSL010000006.1, on the reverse strand, counting down.
GTTTGTAATTCCATTATTGATTCCATTATTAATAGTAGGTATGTCTTTACTATTTGACAGTGAATTAAATAAAAATATAAATGAATATAATAAAATAGGATTTAATTATAAATTTAATGATAAAGAAAAAGAAATAATAGATAACTTAGAAATTGATGCAATTTACGCAGATCAAGATACTTTAAAAGAAATGTATTCACAAAATAAAATTAATTTATATGTAACTAAAGATGGAAACAAATACGTTATAAATGGAGTAAATAATGAGATTACAGCATTTTCTAAAGTACTTGTAGATAATTATCTTAATTCATATAAAAATTACCTTCAAGATGAATATTTAAAAAATAATAATATAGATTCTAATGAAGTTTTAAATATAATAAATATTGAAGAAAATATATATGAAGAAGAGAATTTTTATGCTAATTATATAATTGTATATGGATTTTTATTTGTTGTTATGGCAATCACAGTTTCTAGTACATATCCAGCAACAGATACTACTGCTGGAGAAAAAGAAAGGGGGACTTTGGAAACTCTTCTTACATTTCCAATTAAGTCTAGAGATATAATTATAGGTAAATATCTAAGTGTATCACTAAGTTCGTTTATGACAGGATTGATAAGTTTAATTTTAATGATTTCTTCGTTAAATTTTTCTAATATTGCTTTTGGTATTTATAGAGACGTCAATTTATCTTTATCATCAACTGCTATATTATTTTCTATAATTGTAATTCTTTCTTATTCACTTTTGATTAGTGGATTATCTATTGCTATAGCAAGTAGAGCAAAATCATTCAAAGAAGCTCAGAGTGCATTAACTCCATTGACTTTTATATCTTTTTTTCCTAGTTTAATTGCATTTATGATAAATATTAAATCATCTATAATTTTATCAATTATTCCATTTGTAAATTATACCATGCTATTTACTGATATAACTAATGGCAATATAAATATACTAAATATAATATTAATGATAATTTCTACTATTGTTTTCATAATATTAGTATTATATATAAATATAAGACAGTATAAATCTGAAAAAATATTATTTTCTAGATAATATACATTAACTCAACTATAAGTTGAGCTTTTTCAACTGACAATATATTGCAAAAATTTAAATTTTATTATATTCTTTACACTGAGAGAGAGGTGTAATATGAAAAGAAAAAATATAATAATAATTATTAGTATAGTCATTTTAATAGCAGCTTTAAGTATTTTAGGCATATGTATCTATAAAGGAAATGTAGAAAAAGAAAAAAGCAATATTTCTAAAGAAACGGATGCTTTAAAATTTAAAAAAGAGTATGAAGCATTAAATGGAACTATAAGAGAAGGAACAGAAGATAAATATAATTCTGTAACAATAAGTGAAGATAATCCTATAAAATATATTGATGCAAAGGAAGCTATTTCTGTTTTAGAAAAAGACCAAGCAATATTATATGTTGGTGCTGAATGGTGTCCTTGGTGTAGAAATGCAGTTCCTGTATTATTTGAAGTTGCTAATACTTATAAAGTTGATACAATATATTATTTAAATTTAGATGATGAAAAATCAGTTTATGAAGTTAAGGATAATAAAGCTGTGATGACTAAAGAAGGTACAGAAGATTATTATAAATTACTTGATGCTTTAGATGAAGAATTGTCACTTTATACATTAACTGATGAAAATGGTAAAGTTTTAGAAACTAATGAAAAACGTATATATATGCCATTTGTAGTAGCTATAAAAGACGGTAAGGTTGTTGGTACACATACTGGAACAACTGAATTAAATAAAGATCAAACTAAATATGATAAACTTACTGATAAACAACATGCAGAGCTAGTAGATACTTATGGAAATTTATTTAAAAATGTTTATGGCGAAATAAAGAATACTTGTGATGAAACTAAATGTGATTAAAGAAGCTTTTAAAGCTCTTTTTTATTTGACTTTTAAAACTATTTTAGTATAATAATTATTACTAAAAAGTGGGGGTTTTTATGGGGAAAAAACAAAATGATATAGAAAAATTTAACTTAGCAGTAAATGAAATAGTATTTTTAAAATTTAAGAAAGATAAAGCCTTAAATAATATTGAGGTAAAATTTATATTAAGTAAATATAAAATAAATAATGAAATATTTTATAGATTTGCTAAAATTGAAGGACCAATTGATAATGGTTTATTTGAAATGTTTAGTGATAAGGAAACACTTAGTGATTTGGAAAAATTATTTTTAATCTCAGCGATTAATGCACAAGCTAAATACTATGAATTACTCATTTCTGATTTAGAAAAACCTGGATATTTTTATTCTTTAAACGACATAGCATTAAATAAAATTAAAATAATTAATAATTTAAAAGATTTAGCTTTATCAAAGGGAATAAATACAACTGATCTTAAATTTGCTATGAAAGTACAACAAGGGCTATTTAATAAAAATATAAACCTTACCGATTGTAGTAATAAAAATTTTGAAAATTATAATATAGAAATAAATTTAAAAACAATAAAATATTTTTCTTCTTTAGGTACTCTAATAACATGTTGTGAAAATAATGGAGCTTACAATAATGGGGATTACTATATTCATTTAGAAAATGCGAATTTAAAAGGAAATAAAGTAGTAGGGGATTTAAATCCATTTGAATTTGGAGGTTATAAAATAAAATTTTATTATTCAGAAGATACATTTGATGATAATTATAAAAAAGAACATCCTGAATTCTTTTTAAGTAATGATGCTCCAAGTGAATTAAAAGAAATATATTATTGCCCTTATACGGTTTCTGAAAAAGAAAACGAGGAAAAATTCTCCGAAAGAACTTTAACATTTTTAGATTATATAAAATATTATGAATATTTAAAAGGCAAATCTTTAATTAATTTTGTTATAAGTAAAGATGATCAAATAAAAATACGTCTTTTAAACTTATTTGGTTTAAATGAAACTATGTTAATTTTAAATGACTTAAGTAAAAGTTTTTTGCCAATAAAAAGAACATTAGAAATATTAAATGAATTATCTGATAGTAAATTAAAATTAGAGTTCTCTACTATAAATGAAGATGTTTATAAAGAAAATAGTGAGTATATAGAAAATTTGAATAAAAACGTATATAAACTTACAAATAGTAGGAATTTAAAATAATTTTATTAAATAAAACTATCTAAGAAAGGAAATATAATGAATAATATCGATAAATATGAACTTTTAATATTTAAAAGATATGAGTTAGCTTTAGAAGAAGTCAAAGATAAAAAAAGATTAAATAGAAGAACATTAAATAAAAAAGAATTTAACCAAATAAAAAATAAGTATTTTTATAGAACAGAAAAAGAATATATTAATAGATTGAGATATATTGCTTTAAGTGAGATAGATGATATTGACGATTTTATAGATACGTTTTCAGCTAGTACATATCCAAGAAGTGAAAAAGAACAAAATCTTTTAGATAGAAGTTTCAAATTATTAATTTATAAAGAAGGACATATTGATAATACATTAAATAGAGTAGAATTGTACTTATACATGCTTAAATACAAACAAAATTTAGCTAGATTAATTGAATTTGGTAAAGAACACGAAGTTTATAAATTTTATTTAAAAGAAGCAGAAAAAATATATAATGATAAATCTATGATTTTTAATAAACCGTTTTGTGCTAAAAATTTAGATGAAATAAGAGAGATAAAACAAAAATATTCATTTTCTGAAGAACTAGAAATAGATTATTCTAAAATTAAAGATATTTATGCAGATAATTTAGATTTTTTAGATTTAAAAGATGCAAACCTTACAATTGATTTACGTAAATTTGATACAGCACGTAATCCTAATCATAAATTTATTAATTTATTTTATACTAACTTAAAAGGAAATAAAGTTATTGGAGATTTATATCCAATAAAAGAATATAATATGAAGTATTATTATAATGAAAATACATTTGATGATAATTATAAAACGGAACATCCAGAATTCTTTTTAAGTAGTGAAGCCCCGGATGAATTAAAAGAAATATATTATAGACATGGGGAATTAGATTTTGAAACTTATTTAAAATATTATAAATATTTAAAAAACAAATATTTAGGTAATTTTTCTATAAAAGAAGACGATAATATAAAAATTAGATTATTACATATATTTGGAATTAATAATGTAAAAATTATTATAACTTCGCTTTGTGAAATGAATATGCCAATAAATTATGTATTAGAGATAATAAATAAAATGTCAGATAATGAAATAAAATATTATTTTTCTTCATCTTGTGATGATATGACAAAAAATAATGAAGAGTTCTTAAATGACTTTATAGAAAAACTAAGAAAGGTAAATAGATAGATATGGATAAAAAAGCAATAAAGAAGATGGATTATATAGATAGATATAAAATGGCAATAGAAGATTTAATTACTTCACTTTCTAGTGATCCTTTTACATTTAGGGATTATATAAATAATTATAAACATTATTTAAGTTTTTTAAAAACTTATAATATAAAAGAAGATATACAAATTTTTTTAGATTTTCGAAAAGAATATTTTAAGGTTATGTTTCTTTTCAACGAGAAAAAAAAGCCTTTTTCAGAAAAAGAAAATATATTTTTAGAGCATGCTATAATAACAAGCTGCATTCTTAAAATTGATGGATATAAAAGTTCTAATACACATTCTACTGATTATATGGAAAGAATACGCTGTTTTGAAAATAAAATGGATGCCTATAGTGAAATTATTACATATATTAAATTTGCTGAAGAAATGGAATTGAATGAAAGCTTTATTGAATCATGTAAAAACTTACTTAACGATTTAGATTTAGACAAGAAACATAAGGTTTCATCCGCATCAGAATTTGAATTGTTAAATAATACCTATAAAGATTTAGATCTTAATAATTTAGATACTAGTTCGATGGTAATTCCTTATACATATCTTGAAAATAAAAATTTAGAAAATGAAAATATTGTAATAAATTTAAATAATATAGCTGATTTAAATTCTTCAATAGATAGTGTATTAAAAAATGATGGTATTATTAATTTGACAGCAACAAATTTAAAGGGAAACAAAGTTTTAGGAAAATTAAATTCATATATTGATTTCAATGGTTATAGAATATATTTTTATTATAGTGAAGATACATTTGATGATAACTATAAAAAAGTACATCCTGAATTCTTTTTAAGTAGTGATGCACCAGATGAATTAAAAGAAATATATTACAATCCTCAAAAAATAGAAAAAGATGGAAAAACTTATTTAAGAAGAAGAGAATTTAGCTTTTCTTTATTCTTAAAATATTTTAAATATTTGAATAAAAAATCATTAGATAATTTCATATTTAAAGAAGAAGATTTAATTAAAATTAGATTAGTTGAATTATTTGGGTTAAATATGTTTTTTGAAATATTAAATGAAATAGCTTTAACAACTTTACCATTAAATGAATTATTAAAATTCTTAAATAGTAAGACAGATAGCGAACTAATATTATTGTTTACCTATTATACTAATAATAATACATTGGAAAATAATAAAAATATTGTAGAAGATATAAGAAAATTAATAAAAAAAGTGTAGGTGTGTATATTATGAATTATGGTAAAAAAAGTATGATTGAAAGATTTGGTAGACTTTATAAAGAAATTGATGAAATAAAAGCAAAAAATAAAAGGCCATTAAAAAAAAGTGAATATAATAAAATTGTTAATTCATGCTTTGGACCTGTAACTAAAGATATTTTTTATATGGCAGAAAAACTACGTATGGATTTACATAATATGGAAAGTTCTAAAAAGTTAGCTTTAAGTGAAATAGACAATTTAAGTTGTTTAAAAGAAGCTTTTCCCGGAAAAACACTGCCTTCAAATAAGAAAGAAGAAGAGTTTTTTGATAAAAGCATTATAAAAATTATAAAATCTAATTTAAATGTTTGGGAAGAAGATAATTTTAATGATTATATTGATTCAGTAGAATATAAAATAATGATTAAAGAATTGATAGATTTTCTTAAAGAAAAAGAATATAAAGAAGAATTTATTTCATATCTTGAAGATGTTTATAATGAAAAAACGGCACTTTATAATAAAAGTTATAATATTAAAGACATAGATGAATTATTAAGGCTATTAGAATTAAACGTAATTCCGGGGAATTTATCTAATATCAATATAAGAGCATATGAAATAAATAAAATAAAAGATATTAGCAATTTACATTTAAAAATCTATTTGAGAAAGTATGATGTTAAATGTTACAATTTAGATCGTTTAGTAGCTATAAAAAAGATTAACTATATAGATTTAACTAATGCTTGTTTAAAAGGTAATGATATTATTGGAGATTTATTGCCACTTAAATTATTTATTAAAACTTCAAAGAGGTATCTAATTAAGAAAATATATTTTTTCTATAATGAAGATACATTCGATGAAAAGTATAAAAAAGAACATCCAGAATTCTTTTTAAGTAGCGATGCTCCGGATGAATTAAAAGAAATGTATTATAATCCAAAAGAAATAGAAATAAATGGGAATCCTTATTTAATACGAAAAGAATTAACATTGGAAAATTTTTTAAAGTATTATAAATACTTAAAAGATAAATCGTTAGAAAATTTTAAAATAAAAGAAGAAACAAAAGTAATTATAAAATTAATAAAACTTTTTGGATTAGATTATACTGTTAATATAATAAAAAGATTGGCAAGTTTTAAATTGCCAATAAGTAAAGTTATTCCTATCTTAAATGATATGACAGACGTAGAACTTGAGTATTATTTTTTAAATTTAGATGACGAAACTTTAATAGAAAATGATAAATTTTGTGAAAAAATTATAAGTAAAATAAAAAAATAAGAGGTTATTTTATGAAAAAAGAATATTTAAATCTAAATTCATATATGAGATATAGATCTGCTATGGATAGAATAACTGATCTTAAAATTAAAAAATTTAGGCCTTTAAATATTAAAGAGTATAATAAAATAATAAAAGATATTTATGGTCCAGATGTTTTTAATCCTGAAGATCTAAAAGATTTTGCTTTTTCTTATTTGGATCAATTATCCTTATTGGAAAGTGTATATAAAGAAAAAATAGTCCCATATAGTAAAATAGAACAAATTTTTTTAGATGAATCTTTTAAATGTATAATGAATACAAAACAATTTGGTAATGATGAAAATACATGGGAAAATTTTGCTGCTTCATTATTATATAAAGATAAAATTATTGATTTGATAGAATTTGGTATTAAATATAAAGTTAGAGACGATTATATAAACATGGCAAAAGAAATATTAAATGATTCTAAAGAAATATTCAATATGCCTTATAAAGTTAAATCATTAAATGAATATGATCTTATTTATCATAGAGATTATTCATTAATAGAAAAATATAAAAGTGGTGATAAAATATTGGATTTATCTGAAATGGAAATTTCATTTTCTAATATAATTTATGTTGATATTGAAAATTTAAATCTTACTATTGATTTAAATAAGCTTGAAACTTATGATTATAGTTTTTTAGATTTATCTGATACTTCTTTAAAAGGAAATAATATTAAAGGAGATTTAAACCCCAAAAATGGTGTAAAAATTTTGTATAATGAAGATACATTTGATGAAATATATAAAAGAGAACATCCTGAATTCTTTTTAAGTAGTGATGCTCCAGATGAATTAAAAAAAATATACTATATTTATAATTATCGATACAATATTGAAAATAGAATAAAGTTAGACTTTGAAACTTATTTAAAATATTATAATTATTTGAAAGGTAAATCACTAGTTTATGTACATTTAGATGAAAAAGATAGTTTTAAAATTAGATTAATAAATATATTTGGATTAGAGGAATCTCTAAATATTATAAAAAATTTATGTGATATAAATTTACCTATAGAATACTTATTAGTTTCTTTAAGTAAAATGAACAATGATGAAATTTTATATTATTTTTCTAATTCTTTTGATGGAAGGTTAGAAAAAAATGATATATTTTTAAATGAATATAAAGAAAAAATATTAAAGAAGTTAAATAAATAGATTATTGCTATTTATTTTTTTATATAATATAATTTTATTGTAGTAGAGGGTTATATGAATAATAGAAAATATAGTAAAGTGAATACTCCAGAAGAACTCTTAGAATTTATGGCAACTTTGGATTATGGGTATATTACGGATAAAGATAAAGTAATAAAGTATAATGATAAAGATTTTGATAAACATTTAGAAAATTATATTTTAGAGGATTATTTAGACGTTTTAAAATATAAAGTAGGAACTTGTTGGGATCAAGTTGAATTAGAACGAAATTGGTTTGAAAAACATAATTATGAATTTAAAACTTTTTATATTATGTTAAATTTGAATTATGAAAATAATTATCCAACACATACTTTTTTAGCTTATAAAGAAAAAAACGTTTGGAAATATTTTGAAAATGCAGATTACAATAATAAAGGAATTTATACATTTGATAGCTTGAAGGATTTAATTAAATATAGAGTTTTAAAACAAATAGAATTATATAATGATATGAAATATAGTGCTGATTTAAAAGATATTATAATCAAAGAATATAATAAGCCAAAAAAACATGTAAAATCTTTGGATTTTATAAATAATATTATAGAATATGGAAAGGATTATAAAATATGATAAATTTTGAAAATAAAGTTGTGATAGTTACAGGAGGAACTAGGGGTATTGGATTAGAGACAGTTAAAGCTTTCTTAGAATATAATGCTAAAGTTATATTATTTGGTTCTAAAAAGGAATCTGTTGAAAAAGCTATAGAAGAGCTAAAAAAAGAAAATAAGTATGTAGATGGATATTATCCCAATTTAAGTGATTTTAACAGTGTTAATGAAACTATAACCGATATTATAAATAAATATGGTCATATTGATATATTGATAAATAATGCTGGTATATCTCAAGATAAAAAAATAGATGACATAAGTAGTGAAGATTTTTCAAATATAATGGATTTAAATGTTTTAGGAGTATTTAATGTATCTAAAGCTGTTATACCATACATGAAAGAATCTTCTTATGGGGTTATATTAAATACAAGTTCAATGGTAAGTATATATGGTCAACCTAGTGGTGTTGGATATCCTGCAAGTAAATTTGCAGTAAATGGTATAACTAAGTCTCTAGCTAGAGAATTAGCGCCATTTAATATAAGAGTCAATGCTGTAGCACCTGGTATTATTAATACAGATATGGTAAAAAATTTAAAAAAAGAAGTTATTGAACCTCTTATAAATAGTATTCCTCTTAAAAGATTGGGAGAACCAAGAGATATTGCAAATGCATTTTTGTTTCTTGCTAGTGATATGGCAAATTATATAACAGGAGTAATTTTGCAAGTAGATGGGGCTGCTAGAAATTAATTTATTATATGATAAAAAATAATTATTATAATCATAAAGAAGATATATTATATTTGTATCTTTTTTGATGTTATTATTTTTTTAGGAAGTGATTTTTATGTATTTAGCGGATACGCATGTTCATTCAATTTTTTCATTTGATGGTGAACAAACTATGGAGTCAGTATTAAAAAAAGCTATATATTTAAAGTTAAAATATATAGCATTTACTGAACATGTTGATATGGATAAAATTAATTTAAGGCAAGCTATAAATAGATATAAAGTATATGAAGAAGAAGTTAATAGTTTACAAGAAAAATATCCTAATATTAAGATTATAAAAGGAATGGAATTTTCAAATCCTGAAAAGTATAAAACTGAATTAATTGAGTTCAATAAACTTAATTTGGATTATATTATTGGGAGTAATCATATATTTCCAAAGGAATTTTCTAAAGAAGGAATATTAAATTATTATAAAAATATATTAGAAAGTGTAAAATTTGGTTATTTTGATACGTTGGGACATATAGATTATATTAAAAAATTTTATGATGATTCATTCATAACAAACGATATTTATGAAGAAATATTTTATTATATGATTAAAAATAATATATCGCTAGAAATAAATACATCAGCAAAGAGAAGAATAAAAACTAATACATTCCCCAATGAAAAAGTAATTAATCTTTATAAAGGGTGTGGTGGCAAAACTGTAACTTTTGGAAGTGATGCACATAGATTGAATGAGTTATACGATAATGTAGAAAATAATAGTGATAAATATAATTTAGTTAAGGGGATATATTTAAATAGAAAATTTAAATATATTAAATAAATTCTTTTTTAAATTTTATTTTAGTATAAATAAACATATATGTAGTGGCTGTTAATTGAGCTATTATTGTACAATAAGGAGTTTTTATAAATGATAAAATTACTCTAATTAAGTATGCTATTACAATGTTTAAAGTTATTTTAAAAGCCGAATCTTCTAATTGTAAATAACATATTTTTATTTCTGTAAATAAACTTAATATAAAATCAACGATTTGCAATAATATAAAAATACTGACAATATTAATATTAGGTTTGTATATTGGATATAAAATACAAGACATAAAAATAATAGATAAAATTAATAATAAATATAATTTGGTTGCATTTTTAAAATGCTCTTTATAATTAAATTCTTTTTTAGAAATATCTATTTTGGCAACTGTCTTTACAGAGTCAATTATATCCCATTGAGTATCTGTTACTAATGTTGAAAAAGTGATAGCTATTAAATAATCAGTTCCATATACAAATGAGTTTTTAAAACCAAATAAATATATAATAAAAAATAATAAATTTAAAAAGAATGATGAAGAATTATATTTAAAACAATGAGATATATTAAATTTAAAATTAACTTTGCCAATAATTCTACTAAAATATATTATTATCATAGTTAATGAAATCATTAAACTAAGTGTAATTGTTATAATTTGATTTCTAGTTACTAATGCTAAAGTCAATAATGTAAAGAAATTAATAAAATTATAAATAAGAGATATTCTATTAGCAAGTTTTTCATTGTCCATGTAATATAATTTAGTGAGTAATAATTGTAAAATAGTATTAAATAAAATTTCTATTAAAGAATAAATACAAAAAGCATTATAAACATTAAAATCCATATTCATAAAATTAATATAAGTTTTAGTATTAATTATTATAATTAAAAAAATAAAAAAACTGAATATTGTTCCATAAAAAATACCGTTATTATTACTATAGCTGTCATTATCTTTATATTTAACAATATTAGCTCCAGTTCCAAATATTGATATAATCATTCCTGATAAACATTGAATAGGATATGTCAATGAAAAAACGTTTGCTAAATCATGAGTAAAAATTATACTTAAAAAAAACCAAGAAATTATTGGTATTATAGAAGAAATTAAAATATTAAAACTAATTCTAAATAATCTTTTCATAAACTACCTTGTATATAAAATATATCAAATAAAAATACATAATACAAGGAGAATATTATCAATAGAAAAAATAATTCTATTGATATAGAAACAATCTTTTTAAATACAAAATTTACCATTTTTCATTATAGTAATATTGCCATCATTTGTTTCAGCAATAATTTCTAAATCTTTTGTTCCAATCATGAAATCGACATGCGTAGTACTTTCATTTAAACCTAATTCTTTATAAGTTTTTTTAGATTTTATACATTCTGTAAACCCAGCCCCTAAAGCTAAATGACATGAGGCATTTTCATCAAATAATGTATTGTAAAATAAAACCTTTGATTTACTAATTGGGCTTGTAATATCTACTAATGCAACTTCTCCTAAGTAGTTTCCATTTTTTATTTCAAGTATGCTTTTAAGCACTTCTTTACCTTCAGAAGCACTGTAATCTACAACTTTTCCGTTTTTAAATTTTAAGTAAATATCTTTAATTATTGTTCCATTATAATATAGAGGTAGGGAAGAATAAACCGTTCCATTTGCACTATATTTATTTGGAGAAGTAAATACTTCTTCTGTTGGCATATTTACAATAAGTTCTTGTCCATCTTTTCCTGTTGCGTTGCCACCATTCCAAATATTTTCATTAAATTCTATTTCAAAGTCTGTTCCTAGATTATTTTTATATTTTAATTTTTTTATTTCTAAACTATTTAATTTATCTACTATTTTTTTATTATTGCTCATTTTTTTATTCCAAGACTTAATAGGATCTTTTTCGTTTACTAAACATAATTTAAATATTTGATTCCATAAATCTTTTTTTGGATTTTTAGATTTTGGGAATACTTTTTTTGCCCACTCATCTGTTGCAACTCCTGCAATACACCATGCTACTTCGTAGGTCATTTGCTTTTTTTTATAAATTGGGTATGACTCTATAGTAACTTTATTAGCGATAGCTAATTTTTTCTTTTCTATACCATTATAAGCATCTGGATTTGTTGCTGTTAAGAATAAAAATGCAGCATTCTTTTTTGCATATTCATCATATATAGACTTATTAAAATTCTTGCTTGTCTTTAATTCGCTATCTTTTAAATATTCCATCTCGTATTTATTTATTTTTGCTGAATTAAAATCATAATATATATCATTAAATCCCTCTTTATAAGCAACTTGAGCAACTATATGTACAAAGTCTATAGCTTCTATAGGAAAAGATATAACTAAAGATTTTGATTTAGTACATATACACTTTTTTATTAGTAATTCTGCATATTTTTCTAATTTTTGATTCATAACTATTCTCCTTTAAAAATATAAATATACTCTTTTATTTATTATTTCAATAAAACCATCGTCTTTTAAATTTTTAATTTCTCTCATCATAGCTGATCTATCTATAGATAAATAATCAGCTAAATCGGTTAAAGTAATATCCATTTTAAAAATTTTAGATCCTTCATTATTAGCTTTTGTATTAAAATATTCCAAAAGTTTTTCTCTTATAGTTTTTTTTGAAAGTATTAATATTTTTTCATTATTTAATTGTACTTTATTTGATAGTATTTGAAGCATATTATCAAGAAGTCTCGAATGATATTCGCAATTTTTTCTACATCGTCCTATAATATGTGAATAATCGAATTCTAATATTTCACAATCACTTGTAGCGATAATTGATAATTCATTATTATTTGAACTATATAGTGGGCCTCCAAATATATCATTGGCATATAATCTTTCCAATATGCTTCTCGAACCATTATAATCTACTCTAATAATATTTGCAGTTCCTGATAAAATTATACCAAAAATTGTAGTATTTGACATATTAGATAGAATAGTTCTTTCTTTTTTATAAGATATTTTTTTAGCTTCAAAACATTTTAGCATTTTATTTACATCTTGACTGTCAATACCGTCAAATAAAGAAATTACTTTCATTTAAGGCCTCCTACAATAACATCATCATTTAATTTTATTTTATTACACTTTTGTTGCAATTGCAACAACGAATAATATTTTATTTATGCTATGATTTTTTTATAAAGTAGGATGTGATGATATGCAAGTAATAAAAAGAGATGGACATTATGTAGATTATGATAGAGAAAAAATTAAAATTGCAATAGAAAAAGCTAATCAAGAAGTTTCTAAAAAAGAAAGAATATCAAAAGAAAATATTAAGGAAATTTGTCATTATATAGAATCTTTAGATAAAAAAAGAATTTTAGTTGAAGATATTCAAGATATTATTGAAATGAAATTAATGGAATATGAAAAATATGAATTAGCTAAAAGATATATTGTTTATAGATATAATAGGGCTTTAATTAGAAAAAGTAATACTACAGATGAATCAATACTTTCATTAATCAAGAATTCTAATAAAGAGTTAGCTGAAGAAAATTCTAATAAAAATACATTGCTTGCAAGTACTCAAAGAGATTATATTGCTGGAGAAGTATCGAGAGATTTATCTAAGAGGATTTTGCTTCCTGAAAAAATTAGATTAGCGCATGAAAAGGGAATACTCCATTTTCACGATATGGATTACTTTGTACAGCCTATATTTAATTGTTGCTTAATTAATATTGAAGATATGTTAGATAATGGAACAGTTATGAATGGAAAAATGATAGAAAGCCCAAAAAGCTTCCTAGTGGCATGTACTGTCATGACTCAAATCATTGCAGCAGTAGCATCTAATCAATATGGAGGACAATCAGTAGAAATAAGACATTTAGGAAAATATTTAAGAAAAAGTCACGATAAATTTAAAAAAACTTTAACTAAAAAATATGGTAAAAAAATTGATAAAGCAATAATAAAAGAAATGGTTGAAGATAGATTAAAAGAAGAACTTTCCTCTGGAGTACAAACTATACAATATCAAATTAACACACTTATGACTACAAATGGTCAGTCACCGTTTGTAACATTATTTCTTTATTTAAAAGATGATGATCCATATATTAAAGAAAATGCTATGATAATTGAAGAAATTTTAAAACAGAGATATGATGGAATAAAAAATGAAAAAGGTGTTCCAGTAACTCCTGCTTTCCCCAAATTAGTATATGTTTTAGATGAGAATAATAATTTAAGTGGTGGCAAATATGATTATTTAACAAAATTAGCTATAAAATGTTCTGCTAAAAGAATGTATCCCGATTATATTTCAGCAAAAAAAATGAAGGAAAATTATGAGGGAAATGTATTTAGTCCTATGGGATGTAGATCATTTTTATCACCATGGAAAGATGAGGCAGGAAATTTCAAATTTGAAGGAAGGTTCAATCAAGGAGTAGTGAGTATTAATTTACCTCAAATTGGTATTATTGCAGATGGGGATGAAGATAAATTTTGGGAACTTTTTGATGAAAGACTAGATTTATGTTACGATGCATTGATGTGTAGGCATCATGCATTGCTTGGAGTCAATAGCGATATTTCTCCAATACATTGGCAATATGGAGCTATAGCAAGATTAAAAAAACACGAAAAGATTGATAAGTTCTTAGTTGGAGGATATTCTACAATATCGTTGGGTTATATTGGACTATATGAATTAACTAAACTTATGAAAGGGGTATCTCATACAGAAAAAGAAGGTACCGCCTTTGCTAAAAAAGTAATGGAATATATGAAAGAAAAATGTAAAATATGGAAAAAAGAAACTGGTATTGGTTTTGCATTGTATGGTACTCCAGCTGAAAGTTTATGTTATAGATTTGCGAGACTTGATTTAGAACAATTTGGTAAAATTAAGGATGTAACGGACAAAGGTTATTACACTAATAGTTACCATGTAGATGTAAGAGAACATATAGATGCATTTTCAAAATTAAAATTTGAAAGCGAGTTTCAATCAATTTCTACTGGTGGAGCTATAAGTTATATAGAAGTTCCGAATATGGAAAATAATATTGAAGCTATGGAAGAAGTAGTTAAATTTATTTATGATAATATTCAGTACGCAGAGTTTAATACTAAGAGTGATTATTGTCAAGAATGTGGTTTTTCTGGAGAAATCATAATTAATGATAATTTAGAATGGGAATGTCCTAATTGTCATAATAAAGATAAGAATAAAATGAATGTTACTCGTAGAACGTGCGGTTATTTAGGAGAAAATTTTTGGAATGTTGGGAAAACTAAAGAAATAAAAGAAAGGGTAACTCATTTATGAATTATGCGTCCATTAAACAATATGATATTGCAAATGGAATAGGAGTTAGAGTCAGTTTATTTGTATCTGGATGTACTCATCATTGCAAGGGGTGTTTTAATAGAGAAGCATGGGATTTTAAATATGGAAAACCTTTTACTAAAGATATAGAAAATGAAATAATAAAATATTTAGAACCTAATTATATTAAAGGGTTATCTCTACTTGGAGGGGAACCTTTTGAAGAAAATAATGTTAAAGTATTGTTACCTTTTATAAAACGTATAAAAGATATATATCCGAATAAAGATATATGGGCTTATTCGGGGTACTTATTTGAAGAATTATTAGAAAAGAAGATTTCCAAAGAATTATTAAAATATGTAGATGTATTAGTTGATGGTAAATTTGTTATTAAATTAAAAGATCCATCTTTGCCATTTAGAGGTTCATCTAATCAAAGAATAATAGATGTTAAAAACAGTTTTAAAAAGGGGAGTATTATATTTCATCCAAAAATGAGAAAGGCGTGATTTTATGAAAAAATTAAGAGGATTTGAAATAGCAAAGGGATGGGAAGATAAAAATATAAATATTCCTATCAGAAAAACAGCACATGCTGCAGCATATGATATTGAAGCAGCAGAGGATACTATAGTTCCAGTATATGAACCTGGAATAAAACCTACTTTAATACCTACAGGGTTAAAGGCTTATTGTCAAGATGATGAATGTTACTTTTTAATCAGTCGTTCAGGGGGACCGAAAAAAGGTTTATGGACTCCGCATGGATTTGGGTTAATCGATGCAGATTATTATGAAAATCCAGATAATGACGGTCATTTTATGGTACAAGTATTTAACTGCTCAGATCATGAGTTACATATAAAAAAAGGAGATGCCATTGCTCAAGTAATGTTTACCAAATTTTTAATTTGTGATAATGATGCAGCCACTGGTAAAAGAAAGGGTGGCTTTGGTTCAACTGATAAAGAAAAAAACGGATAATCCGTTTTTATTTTGTAAAAAATTCTTTTATATCAACTTCTAAGACATCTGCAATTCTTCCTAAAGTTACTATACTAAAGCTTTTATTCTTTTTTAAACTTTCTATTTCACAAATATAGTCAACAGATAAATCAGCTTCTTCGGCAAGTCTTTGTTGCGTAAAGTGTTTTTCTTTACGATATTTCTTAATATTTTTTCTTATAACGTTATAATAGTAGTCATTCGATTTATAATAAGACACGTAAAATCACACCCTTTTCTATAAATATATTTTCTCAAAAAGTCCTAAATTAGTGAACGGGCCTATAGTACGAGACATAATTATTATGTGTATATAAATATAAATTTATTCAATATTCTTTTTTTTCTTTTAAAAATTTTTTATAGATTTTTAGGAGTGCTCTTTTTTCAATTCTAGATACATAGCTTCTAGAAATATTTAATTGTTCAGATATTTCTTTTTGTGTTAATTCATCATTATTGAAAAGGCCATAGCGTTTTATTATTATTTCTTTTTCTCTTTCATTTAAAACTACTAAATATTTCAAAAGAGTATTTATAGAATCTTTATTATGAAGTGAAGTTAAAATATCTTCATCTTCACTTTTAATAACATCTATTAAATTAATTTCATTGCCATCTTTATCTATTCCGATAGAGTCATTTAAGCTCACATCATTTATATGTTTTTTATTGTTTCTAAAGTACATTAAAACTTCATTTTGTATACATTTTGCACAATAAGTTGTAAGCCTTGTATTTTTATCGTTTTTAAAAGAATCTATTCCTTTAATTAATCCAATAGTACCGATACTAATTAAATCATCTATATCTTTTTCTTTAGTATCATATTTTTTTACTATATGAGCTACTAACCTTAAATTATGTTCAATAAGTTTTGCTCTAGCATCTTTGTCATTATTTTTCATTTTTTCTAAACAAATATTTTCTTCTTCACTACTCAATGGTTCAGGGAATACATTTATAGAATAAGAACCAGTAAAAAAATATAAACCTTTAAATAAATTTAATAATCCTAATAGCATACATCCTCCAATAAAATATATAAAATTAAACTAACAAAATATGACAATTTTCTTTTTGTATAAAAAAATAGTTGTATTATTTTCATGAATAATTTATAATAATTTATTAAATGGAGGGTATATGGTAGAAAGCAATAAAGAAATATTAAATACAATTAATTTTTTTGATAACATATTATTTTTAGATTCTTTTGAAGATACTAAAAAAGTATATAATATGTTTGTAGATTATTTTAAAAAGGATAATATGTATGAATTAAGCATGAATATAAAAGAAAATGATGAAGATATAATAAATACAAAATATATGATAGAAAGTAAGAAAAATGGAAGTATGGTAATTAAAGATATAATTAATCTTGTAACTTCTAAATATAATAATGATTTAATAATAGATGTAAAAGAATTAGATAATCAAAAAAATTGCGTTAGATTTGGAAGAAGAAAATATACTTCTAAAAAGTAATATTTATTAATATAGTTAATTAGTGACAAAGAATATATAAAATCTTTGTTTTTTTCTGTTAAGATTTTTTAGAAATGTCAGTTTTTAATTAATTGATAGATAACAAACAAAGGCAAGCTTTGTTTGAAATAAA
>CANQSL010000005.1 GCA_947626515.1 uncultured Bacilli bacterium | reverse complement strand
CCATCCCGAACAAGGAAGTTAAGCACTAAAACGCCGAAAATAGTTGAAAAGCGAAAATAGGAAGTCGCCTTTTTTTTTGCCTTTTTTTTGGGGGTATAGCCCTTTTTTTTATTGAATATAATATTGAATTATATTATAATAATTATTGAAAATATCAAGTTTTATCGAGAAAAGGAATGATAATAATGACTAACGAAGATTTAGCTAATGTAATTTTTCCAAATGTTTCTAGTGATACTAGTATTTATGAAAAAAAATATCCTGAACGCAATTTAAAAGAAGGGGCTATAGTTACTCGTTTTGCACCTAGTCCTACTGGTTTTGTGCATATGGGAAGTTTACGTACAGCTTTTGTATCACAATTTGTTTCAAAAAATTCTGGTGGTGTTTTTTATTTAAGAATAGAAGATACCGATGGTAAAAGAAGCATAGAAAATGGTATTGAAGGTATAATTAAAGATTTAAATGATTTTGATATAACTATTGATGAAGGTGCATTGTCTGAAACTAAAAGTATTGGCAATTATGGTCCTTATATCCAAAGTGAGCGTAAAAGTATTTATCAAGCTTATGCAAAAAAACTTATTGAAGAGGGCTTAGCTTATCCTTGCTTTTGTACAGAAGAAGAAATAGATTCTATAAGAGAAAAACAAGAACATAAAAAAACACGTATTGGTTATTATGGTGCATGGACTAAATGTAGAGATTTATCAAATGAAGAACGTATAGAACGTATTAAAAATGGTGAAAAATATATAATAAGATTAAAATCACCTGGAAATTTTGAAAGAAAAGTAGTACTTAATGATTTAGTTCGTGGAAAAATAGAAATGCCTGAAAATGATTTGGATGTTGTTTTAATTAAAAGCGATGGTTTACCACTTTATCATTTTGCACATGTAATTGATGATCATTTGATGAGAACTACTCATGTATTAAGAGGAGATGAATGGATCTCTTCATATCCTATACACACACAATTATTCAAATTATTAAGATTTGAAGAACCGAAATATGGCCATCTAGGAGTAGTTATGAAAGTTGATGAAACTGGTGCTAGAAGAAAGTTAAGCAAAAGAAAGGATCCAGAAGCTGCTGTAAGTTACTATCATGAAAAAGGAATTCCTATTGATGCTGTAAAATTATATTTATTAACAATTGCGAATTCAAATTTTGAATCATGGTTGAGCTCAAATCCAGATAAATCTTATAATGAATTTAAATTTGATTTTAAAAAGATGAGTGAAAGTGGTTCATTATTTGATGTGGAAAAACTTTTAAATATTTCTAAAAATTATATAAGTAAATTAACTGCAGAGGAAGTTTACGCTAACTTAGAAAAATTTACTGCTATATATGATAAAGATTTTAATAAGTTAATAAAAAATTATAAAGATTACACTACTAATATTTTAAATATTGAGAGAGTTCAAAAAAAACCAAGAAAAGATTATGCATCTTATAGTGATATAAAAAATCATATTTGGTATATGTATGATGAATTATTTAAACCTGATAAAGAAGATTATGATTTTCAAAATATTAAAGATTTTAATGAAATTAATAAGATATTAAATTTATATTTAAATAAATACTATGACTTTAATGATGATAAAGATACTTGGTTTAATAAAATTAAAGATATGTGTGACGAATTGGGATATGCTAGCAATATGAAAGATTACAAAGAAAATCCGTCTAATTATAAAGGAAATATAACAGATATTACTACTGTTATAAGAGTATCCTTGACAACAAAAGCTATGACTCCAGATTTATATGAAATAATGAAATTGTTAGGTCCTGAAAAAGTTTCAGAACGTTTTTTGATATTTAATGTGGATTAGTGTATACTTTTCCACTTTTTTTGAGGTGTTTTATGAAACGAATAGAATTATTGTCGCCTGCTGGTAATTTTGATATGTTAAAAGTAGCTATTAATTGTGGCGCTGATGCTGTTTATTTAGCTGGGGAAAAATTTGGAGCAAGAAAATTTGCTCAAAATTTTAATGATGAAGAAATTGTTGAAGCCATAAAGTATGCGCATCTATATGGCGTTAAAGTTTATGTAACTGCCAATACTTTAGTTAAAGATGATGAAGTAAACGATTTTATGCATTTTATTGAATTTATCTATATTAATGGTGTAGATGCTGTATTAATGCAAGATTTAGGAATGATGGCTCTTGTTAGAAGAACTTTTCCTAATTTAGAAATACATGCATCTACACAATTCCATAATCATAATAATTCAGATTTAGAATTTTTAAAGAATATGGGTATAAAAAGAGCGGTTTTAGCTAGAGAACTTTCCTTAGAAGAAATAAAAAATATGAATGTTGACATTGAAAAAGAAGTATTTGTTCATGGAGCTCTTTGTATTTGTTATTCTGGCGAATGCTTGATGTCTAGTATAGTTATGAAAAGAAGTGGTAATGAAGGAGCTTGTGCTGGAATGTGTAGATTACCCTATAAACTAGTTCAAGATGATTCAATAATAGATACAAAAGGAGAATATTTATTAAGCCCCAAAGAGTTATGTTCCATTAATAGATTAAAAGAAATTATAGAAGCTGGAGTAGACTCGATAAAAATAGAAGGAAGAATGAAAAGTATTGAGTACGTAGGCTATGTTACTAAACTTTATAGAAGATTAATCAATGATTATTATTCTAATAAAAAATTAATTATCAATAAAAATGAAATTGATAATTTAAAAGTATTATATAATAGAGGATTTACAGAAGGTTATTTATTTAATAAATTTAATGATGATTTTATAAATCAAACTACTTCTAATCATATAGGTATAGAAGTTGGTAAGGTTTTAGAAGTTAACTCTAAAAAAATCAAAATAGAGTTGTCTTCTTATTTGAATCAAGGAGATGCAATTAAATTTAAAGAAGAAAATAAAGGAATGTATGTTAATTTTATTTATAATAAAAATGAAAATTTTATAAGTTCTGGTAAACCAAAAGAAATTATTTATTTAGATAATAAAATAAACCTAAAGAACAAATGCATAGTATTAAAAACAATAGATACAAAGTTAATTAATGAAATACATAATTATGACAAAAAGAGAATTCCAATAGATATACGTATAATTTGTAAACTAAGTAAACCTATAGAAATAATACTTAGTGATGGAAAAAATACAATAACTGAAAAAGGCTTAATTGTTCAAGAAGCTAAAAATAATCCTACAACTATAAATGATATAAAAAGTAAGATTAACAAACTACGGGATACTATATATGAAATAGAAAATGAAACATATGAAATAGATAAAAATATATTTATTCCGTTAAAAGAAATAAATAATATTAGAAGAAAGTTAATAGAACAATTAAATAATTTAAGATCTAATAAAAAAATTAATTATGTTAAAAAAGAACCAGTTTTTAACATAAAAAAAATAAATACATCAAATAAACTAAATGTTTTAATTGATAAAGAGGAAGATTATAGTTTTAAACAAAGTGTTAATTATTATACAGAAGATATAAATATATATGAAAAATATAAAACAAATAAAAATATATATTTTAGATTACCTAGAGTTGTAAAAGGGAATATCTCATATAAAAATGATAACATTATATTAAGCGATATAGGCACTTTATATAAAAATTCAAATAATAATATGATTATAGATATATATGGAAATGTTACTAATATATATACTTTAGCTTATTTATATGAATTAGGTGCAAAAAAAGTGGGTATTTCACCCGAGTTTTCAACAAAAGAATCATATAAATTGTATAATAATTTTAGAAATAAATTTGGTATTACTCCAAATATAGATATATTTATCTATGGCAAAATTGAATTAATGATTTTAAAACATTGTATTATAAATTCGAATTTAAATGATAGTTATAAATGTTCAATTTGTATGAATAATAAAAAATATTATTTAAAAGATAGAAATGACAAATTATATAGAATTAAAACAAATAAATGCTTAAATACAATATTAAATTATAAAATTAGCGATAATATAGACGAAATAAAAAAAATAGAAGGGCTTAATTATTATATATCTTTAATGGATATTGAAGATAAAAATATAATAAAAAAATTTATAAAGGAATGGTAGTAAAATGATAAAGTTTATACTAATAGATGATGAAGAAAAGTGGTTGAATGAATATGAAAAAATAGTAAATGAATTATTATTTGATTCTAATAAAGAATATATAGTTCATAAATTCAAAAAATATACTAATGAGTTAGAACTTTTAATTAATGATAATAGTGAATCTAAAATTTATATTGTAGATTTACAACTAGATACAAAGTTTACTGGTATGGATATTTTAAGAAAAATAAGAGAAGATGATTGGGATAGTGAAATAATTGTAGTAACTAATCATGATAGAATGTTTGAAACTGTTCATAAAGAAATTTATAAAACATTTGATTTTATAGAAAAATTTCATGATTTTGAAGTTAGATTAAAAAAGGATATTAAAATAATAGTAAATAAGAAACATGATTATGGAAAATTTATTTATGAAAATAGAAAAATAAGTTTGCAAATATATTTTAAAGATATTATGTATATCTATAGAGATACTGTTGATAGAAAATTGGTAATTAAAACTACTAATAATGAATTTATTATAAATATGTCTATAAATGAAATACTAAAACATCTTGATAAAAGATTTAAACAATGTCATAGAAGTTGTATTATAAATGAAGAAAGAGTTTCTAAGAAAAACTATGTTAAAGGATATTTTATAACTGATAATGGTGAAAAAGTAAACATGTTATCTAAGAACTTTAAGGGTGAATAAAATGGGAATTGGGAACTTTTTAATATATTATATTGGTGAGTTATTTATGACTTTTACAGTAATATTTTGTTATGCAAAATTAACTTCCCAAAAAATATATTTTAATTTAAAAAATTTAATAAGTCTTATAGTATTTGCGATTATTTTTTTGATTAATAATTTATATAACTTAGTTTCGTTAAGATATTTATGCTCATTAATAATTTATTTTGCTTTAAATAAAATTTGGTTTAAAAATAATGTCAAATATACTTTATCATATACAATAATATGCTCGATAATAACTATAATAGTAGAATTAGCTTTATCATATGCTCTTTTATATAAGTTCAAAAATATTGGAGAATTGAATAATAGTGTGATTGTAAAATTTTTGTTTACTGTTATCGATTGTATATTTCTTATATTTATATTTAAATATAGATATACAGTAAATTTTATTAATAAAATAAAAAGGAATATAAATTTTTATTCAGTATCAATGTCAATTATATTATTCTTAAATTTAATTGTTGTTTATAGAGGAGTTTCATTTGAGAATAAAACACTAATAATATTATCTATTGTATGTATAATATTTATTATAATAACCTTTAAAGTAATTATTAATGATAAATATAATATTAGGATTTTAGAAGATAAAAATAAACATTTGAAAGAAACTTACGATGCATATTCTAATACTATTGATGAATATAAAGAGTTTAAACATAATTTAAAAAATGAATTATATAGTTTAAAAGTAGCATTACCAGAAGAATATCAACCTATTGTTAATAAAATTATATTAAAATATAATAAAGAAACAGATTGGATTAATAGAATTGATAAAATGCCTCAAGGTATACAAGGGATACTTTATTTAAAAATTCATGAAGCAGAAAATAAAAAAGTAAAAATTATCGTTAATACTAAAATTTTTACAAAGTTTGAGAATAATAATTTTTTAGATTTAAGTAATGTTATTGGTATTTTGATTGATAATGCAATTGATGCGAGTTCATTGACTAAAAATAAAATAATTGTAGTGAATATTGAAGAAACTAAAAGTTTTATTAATATAAAAATGATAAATAAATTTATAAATTCTATAGATTTAAATCAAATAGGTAAGAAAAATTATAGTACTAAAGTTTACAAATCAGGGTTGGGATTAAATTCTTTAAAAAAATTAAAATCTAATAATTTAAAAGTTAATTTTAATATAGTTAATGATTTATTTATAACTAATATTTTATGTAAAAAATAAAAAAAGAATTAGTAATTAATTCTTTTTATTTAATTAAAGATTTTGGACATTCTGGTTCATCAAAGAAGAATAATAATGTAAATGATGCAGCACCAACTACAGCACCAATTTTAGCTAAAACATCTGCCATACTACTTTACCTCCATTCTAATTTTGCTTAAATTTATATAATTTAAACGAAATCTAACTTTTTGGCCCATGATTATATATCCTATTGGATTTGTTAATATCATTTCTAATATCATGGCCGGTAAAACAAATTTATATATATAATTAAAATTCATTAATAAAATTAAATAAACAAAACTTATTATAAATATAGCAATTTTAAATTTTAATTTTCTTTTATTGCTAATCATAGGTCTTTTTTCTGTATCAGCAGGACAGAATATAAAATAGTTTATAAAACATATTGTCCAAATTATTATTATTAAACTTTTTGATAAGTCTAAATAATGAAATAAATATGGTAAACCTACAATAAGAATTATGCTATATATCCAACATTGTAAATTAGATTTAGCATGTGTTCCAAAACCTACACTTCTTAAAGGAATATATAATAGTAGAAAATATATTAA
Source organism: uncultured Bacilli bacterium (assembly GCA_947626515.1). Lineage (GTDB taxonomy): Bacteria > Bacillota_I > Bacilli_A > RF39 > UBA660 > UMGS1124. The sequence goes on along the minus strand of CANQSL010000005.1, from coordinate 41,725 downwards.
TTCTTTGAAAAAATTCAATATTATCGCTAAAATAATAATTCCAATAGATTTTGTTATTATAGTATATAAACCTTCAAGACCATATTGAATTTGTTCTAATTTATCTTTGTCATATTTCTTTTCTTTAGTTATACATGACATTAAATAATTTATTACTTTTTTTTTCATTACTACTCCTAGTATTTTTATACTATATTATTTAATTAAAAAAATTATGAAATAAGTCTAAATGTGTTAAAAATATGTTGAAGTGATAGAAATAAATATAAATTAATGAATAAAATTAAAAAATGAACATAAAAGTAGTGCTTATAGCACGGATGAATGCATTTTATTTATTTTTTGATATAATCAAATAGTCACTGTAAGAGAAAGTTAGTAATTGTCGACAACAATATTAGTATCAAGCTGTGAAATGTAGTAGCTGTAGTAAAAAATTTTAAGGAAAAGGGATGATTTTATTTGAGAGGTAAAGTTAAGTGGTTTAATAATGAGAAAGGATACGGTTTCATAGAATATAATGACTTAGAAGATATCTTTGTACATTATTCTGCAATTAGAAAAGATGGCTATAAAACCTTAAAAGAAGGAGATATAGTAGATTTTAAATTAATCGAAACTGGTAAAGGACTACAAGCTATCGACGTTGTAGAAGTTGAAACAACTACAGTGTTGTAATAAGTATATTAAATAACTTGCAAATACAAATTTTGTAAGTTTTTTTGTCTATTTATAGAAGTAGACATTTTAAAATCATTTTGATAAAATAATATTAAGGAGATGATTTTATGAAATTAAATATAAGAGGAGATAAACTTTTAGTTACGGATTCTATAAAAAGCTATATAGAAGAGAAAATAAGTAAATTAGAAAAGTATTTTGATAGAAAAGATATTGAAGCTAAAATTGTTGTTAGAGTTGCAAATAATAGACAGATAATAGAAGTTACAATACCTACTAATAAGTATACATTAAGAGCTGAAGAACAAAATGAAGATTTATATGCAGCAATAGATTTAGTTATTGATAAACTTGAAAGACAAATAAGAAAAAATAAAACAAAATTAAATGAAAGATATAAAAAAGAAAACTTTATGGATTTTAATTTTGATTTTATTGAAAGTTTTGAAAATGAAGATGAAGAAGAAGATTTAATAGTTAAAAGAAAAAATATAGAACTTAATTTAATGGATGAAGATGAAGCTTTATTACAAATTGAATTATTAAACCATGATTTTTATATATTTAAAAATGCTAATGAAGATTGTATTTCAATAATATATAAAAGAAAAGACGGAAAATTTGGTATAATAAATGCAAAATAGAGTGTAAAACTCTATTTTTTATGTTAAAATATATGTTAATGGAGGATTAATTATGGGAATTATAAAAAGATTAGTAGATACTGAATATAAAGAATTGAAAAGATTTAGAAAAATAGCAGATCAAATAGAAGCTTTAGATGAAGAATATTCTAAAAAAAGTGATAAAGATTTAGCAAATATGACTAATGTTTTAAAAGAAGAATTAAAAAATGGTAAAACATTAGATGATATTATTGTTCCTGCATTTGCAACTGCTAGGGAAGCAGCATATAGAATGATTGGAGAAAAACCTTTTTATGTTCAATTATTAGGAGGTTTAGCAATACATTATGGTAATATTGCAGAAATGAAAACAGGAGAAGGAAAAACTTTAACTACTGTTTTGCCAGCTTATTTAAATGCACTTACTGGAGAAGGAGTACATGTTGTTACAGTTAATGAATACTTAACTGCCCGTAATGCTGAGTGGATGGGTCCAATTTTTGATTTTTTAGGAATAAGTGTTGGTGTCAATTTAAGAGAATTATCTCCACAAGAAAAACAAAAAGTTTATAATTGTGATATAACTTATTCTACAAATAATGAAGTCGGATTTGATTATTTAAGAGATAATATGGTTGTAAAAAAAGAGGACAGATGTCAAAGACCATTAAATTTTGTAATAATTGATGAAGTTGACTCAATTTTAATTGATGAAGCAAGAACACCATTAATTATTTCTGGTGGAAAATTTAATTCAGCTAATTTATATAGAGATGCTGATAAAGCAGTAAAAACATTAAAAGAAGAAGAAGATTATACAATAGATGAAAAAACTAAATCTGTACTTTTAACTGAAGAAGGATCAGAAAAATTAGAAAAGCATTTTAAATTAAGCAATTTATATGATATAGAAAATGCTGCATTAGTTCATCATATAAATCAAGCATTAAAAGCAAATTATGGAATGAAAATTGACGTTGATTATGTTGTATCAAGTGAAGGCGAAATAGTAATTGTAGATCAATTTACAGGAAGATTAATGCAGGGTAGACAATTTAGTGATGGATTACATCAAGCTATAGAAGCTAAAGAGGGCGTAAAAATAAATGAAGAAACACAGACTTTAGCAAATATTACATTTCAAAATTTATTTAGAATGTATAAAAAGATTGCTGGTATGACGGGTACTGCTAAAACAGAAGAAGAGGAATTTAGAGATATTTATAATATGTATGTTATTGAAATTCCTACAAATAAGCCTTGTATAAGAATTGATATGGTTGATAAAATGTATTCAACTGAAAAAGGTAAATATAAAGCTATTGTTGAGTTTATTAAAAAGGTTCATGAAACTGGACAACCAATATTAGTTGGTACTATTTCTGTTGAAGCTAATGAACGTTTAAGTAAAATGTTACAAAAAGAAAAATTACCTCATGAAGTATTGAACGCAAAAAACCATGCAAGAGAAGCAGAGATTATTGCCAAAGCTGGTGTAAAGGGAGCAATAACTATAGCAACTAATATGGCAGGACGTGGAACTGATATTAAATTAGGTGAAGGTGTTGTCGAATTAGGAGGACTTTGTGTAATTGGAACGGAAAGACATGAGTCTCGTCGTATCGATAATCAGTTGCGTGGTCGTGCTGGACGTCAAGGAGATCCAGGATATTCTCAATTCTTTATTTCTTTTGAAGATGAATTGATGAGACGTTTTGGAGCTGAAAAAGTAAGAGATATTATACAGAGATTAGGATATCCAGAAGATCAAGAAATTACTAATAAAATTCTTTCAAAACAAATTGAAAGTGCTCAGAAAAAGGTAGAAGGAAATAACTATGACATGCGTAAAAACTTACTTGATTATGATAATGTTGTCAGTCAACAAAGAAAGATTATTTATGAAAGAAGAAATGAATTAATTGATTCAGATAATGTTCATGAAATATCTTTGGATATAATTAGGGATTTTATTGATAGATTAGTAGAAAATCATATACCTCCTGAGAATTATTTAACAGAAAAAGATTATGAGGATATTGTTGCTCATGTAAATGCTAATATGCTTAGAAATAGAAAAATTACTGTTGAAGATATTAAATCCAAAACTGTAGAAGAAGTTTCAGATAAAATATCAGATGTTATAATTGACGAATTAGACAAAAAAGTAAAGGAAATACCTCAAGCAATTATAAATGATTTTGAAAGACATATTTCTCTTAAAGTTATAGATCAAGCATGGGTAAAACAAATTAGTTCAATGGAACAATTAAGAGAAGGAATTGGTTTAAGAGGTTATGCTCAAACAAACCCTTTACAAGCTTATTCGTTAGAAGGCTTTAAGATGTTTGAAATGATGGAAGATGGAATAGATGAACAAATAGCAAATTTCTTATTGCATATGCAAATAAAACAAAGTATCTCTAATAAAACTAGAAAAGAAGGACGTACTAATGATACTAAAGAAGCATTAAAAAGTAGTCCTAAAAGAAATGATAAAAAAATAGGTAGAAATGATAAATGCCCTTGTGGCAGTGGTAAAAAGTATAAAAATTGTTGTGGAAAGTAGTAGGTTTTATAAGGGTTTACGAGGCATTTGGTTTTGAAAAAATCATAAAAAAACCCCAAAAAATTGAAAAATGTGCTCAAAATGTGCACAAAAAATTCATTTTGTTCCCAAAAATGCCCAAAAACCCCGTAAAATCAAGGGTTTCCCAATGGGAACATTTTATGATAACATTGTAAATCAGCATTGTGCTGATTTTTTATGTAATTAAGAATATTTTTGTGTTACCGTAAAGTTTTTTGATTCATTAAGTATAAATAAGAAATAAAGTTATAAAAGACAATAAAATTTAACAAAAAAATTTATAGCATTGTTTTTTCATGATATAATATTAAAAAAGTAAATATTAAAATTGGTGATAAAAATGAAACTTAATGATATGAAGAGAGCTGTAGAATTATTAGAAAATGAGTGGGATTTAGGCGAAGTTGAAAGTGGTGCCAGTCGAAGATTATGTGCATGGATTTATCTATTAGAAATATTAGAAGAATCAGAACAATTTGTTTATTATAAGGAAAATAATAAATTGTTGGGGTTTGCAGGTTATTCAAAATGGAACTCAAAAAAGCATATATTAAAGAAAAAATTTTATGCTTTTGTTAAAAAGCTATTATATAAAAGTAAAGAAATAAAAGATGTTAATGCTTTAAAGGAATATGAAAAAAATTATGATTATGTTCCTGATAATATGAGAGATTATTTTGATGGTGAATTATCAATGTTGATTTTGGATAAATCATATAGGGGAAGAGGCATAGGCAAAAAATTATTGTTAGATGTATTTGATTTAGCAAAAAAAGACAATATGAAAAATCTTCAAATATTAACTGATGAATCATGTAGTTATGGAGTATATGAAAGCGTTGGATGCAAAAAAGTTTATCAAACTATTATTGAAAATAAAGAATATGGAAAATTAGGAAAAGTTAATAAAGAACTAGCATTTATATACGAAAAAAAATTTTAAATTAACTACTTTATAATATAAAACTACAATTGTGTAATAAGCTAAATAAAAAAGTTGTTATTAACTAATTATTTGTGCTAAAATATACTTGTAGGCGAATGATAACAATGTTCCCAATTTGTTCCCATTTTATGAGATATTTATAGTAAACATAATACTATAAATAACATAAATACTATTTGTTACCAGACCTAAAATTCTTTAGAATACCGATAATACCGGTAATACTATAAATACTATATGTACTAGATTATAAGGAACTTGCGGCTCAGGCAAGAAGTATAAGAATTGCTGTGGTAAATAGTAGGTTTTATAAGGAATTATAAATTGCTTACAAGTAAAAAATAATAAAAATTTCCTCATTTATACCTCATTTTATCAAAAAATGAGGAAAAATGCCTCGTAATTTTCTCAACATCAATATAATATGAGGAAAATGATATATGTCAACTGAATGTTGGCATTTTTCGTTTACTAATCAAAATTAGTAAAGAAGTAGTTTATCATGGCACAATTGCAAATTAAAAAGAGAGGTAAGGTTTATTAATATGTATTTGAAATATCGTGCTATTGAAACATACAAAAAAATCTTATTTATTATCTAAAATAGATATATACTTACCAAGATTTTTAGTACTACAATAAAATAACATTATCACACTTATTTATAGATTAATTATTCTTAAGTCATTATATAATAGATATCAGGATTATAATTTTGAAAATTCTTTAATATATTAGTAAATTTTAACTTTGAGTTCAATTTTCAATAATAAAAAATGGACTAAAACACATTAATTTTATGGGAAATAATCTATGATAAAACTTTATTGATAAAATTATAAACATATGTTAATATTTTTTTATGAAAACGTCAGTTTATCAATAGGATATAAAGGAGAATATATGGTAATATATAGAACTAAAGAATGGAAAGGATATGGAAAACAAAATTATTATTGGAATGAGTATAGATTAGAAGGAAATACTGTTGTTAAATATAAATGCCATAGACAAAAATTTTTTGATGGAAAGGAAAATGACTGGACAGAAGAAGAGCAAATGGAAGAATCTTGGAAAATTAAAGATTCCAATATGCCAGAATGGCTAAAAAAATACATAAATTGATAATTATTATCTTAGGTCGATTTTATGAAGCTGCAATTATTTTAATATTACTTAATAGCAATAAATATTTCTACAAATACAGAAAAAGGACAAAAGGATAATGTTTTAATAGTTTTTTCATTATTGGGCGGTTCTTTAGGAATATTGCTATTTATTCTAATATTTAATAGACACCTACAAAAGAGAGAAATATAGTAACTATTTAAATTAATAATACAAATGATGATATAATAAATATACAAAGGAAAATAATATGAATAAAGAGTATAAAGAAATCAAAAAAGTATTAAATAAAAATACAGATAAAAGTATTTTAATATTAGGTACTATTGGAATAGATTTTAATAGTTTAAAATATCAATTAAAAACAGGCGAATTATATCAAAAAGTATTAGATGATTTATTTATAGCTAAGTATGGTTATATTAATGTGAATCAAAATGATGTTAAATCTCTTGAAAAATTAATTGAAATAAAAAATGGAATCCCTTTATTTAGTAATAAAATTGTTCCATGTGATTTAATAATATTTATTTATGTAAATCCTAAAATATTAAGAATATTATGTACTAAAGAAAATGCATCTTATGATGAAGCTTTAAAATTACAAAATGAATTATTAAAAAAATTAAATATGGATAAGTATCCATTTATTAAAATAGAACCCTATAAAAATAGTATTGGCTTAGACCATGTAGGTAGAAATGTTTACATATGTGGTAATTATAATGGTTCTCTTACTGATAAAAGAGATATTGCTAAATATGAAGATGAAAATCATACCTTTTTTCATTTTCCTTATATTAAATCTGTAAAAAATATTATTGATCTTCAAAGAAAGCAAGGTTTTCTATTATTGATTTATGATAATTTTTTAGAAGTAAAAGATTGTCTTAGTATAGATAAAAAATATCGGAAATTATTTAATCATTTTAATTTAGTTTATATTATTACTGAGGATGAAGAAAAGATTAAGCAAAGTTATATTAAATATACTAATATTAATTTTGCTAGTGAAATACTTGACGATTATGAAATAACAGAATTGTATTATGATTATATTTTAAATACTGAAAGAATAAATTTTTCTTCATCTAAAATTAAAATTCTTTCTGCTATAAATAAATTTTTGAAGAATAAAAAAACTATAAAAACTAGTAATTTAGCAAATGAATTTAATATTTCAATAAGACAAGCTGAAAGATATATGATAGATTACAATAAATTATATCGCAATATTGGTTATGATTATAGTAAAAATGAATGGTATATTATTCATTAAATGCAATTACAAAAACTATATTATTTTCTTAAAAACAAGGAAATAATATTTTTTTTATTGTCGCCTAAAAAGTGTAAAAAAAAGAGTGATATACTTGATATAATGAAGGGAGGAAAAATTTTAATGAATTATGCACGCTCATCTAAGTATGTTCAAAAAATAGTTGATAGCAAGGATAATATTGTTGATCAATTAAAGGAATTAAGCAAGTTTAAGTATCGAAAGGGGGTAAGACAATATATCGATAGACTTATTTTTGCTAATACATGTCGTGATTATGATTTAGATGCCAAGTATATTTTATATTGTATTGTTAAGTATTATTATGGTTTAGAAGTACGAGATAGTGAGGAACCTTTAATTATTCCTGAGTCTCTTGGCATTATTACACCTGCCGATTATGATATGGATTTTATTGCAGAGCTTCTAGATTCTAAAGATAATATTATTGATCAATGTAAATTATTAAAAGAACATCAAGATTCTACTGATGTTCAAAAATATATATCTTGTGCTACAACTTATTTTGGCTATGATGCTCCAGTACTTTATGGCTTATCTACGGAATACGAAATGTATTGCATTAATAAGTATTTTTATGGGTATGATGTTCCATTAGTAAAATCTAATCATGTTAGATTAGGTGTTTGGCCAAATATAAGAAAGACTAGAAATAATAGCCAAGAAGAAACAATTGATGTATATACTCCGTTTGAAGATGTAAAGAAAGGAGATAAAGTAAAGATTTTAACTGGTCCTTTTAAAAATCTTCAAGCTATTATTACGAATATTGATTTAGATAACAATCATATTGGAGCTACTGTTAATCTTTTTAATGAAGATTGTCCTATTGAATTTGCTGAGGATGACAGAATATTGAAAGAGGAAGAAACTCATGAATGATAATATTTCTGTTATCCTTAGTGATAACTTAAACAACCATATTCCTTTGTTAATTAATATTCTAGAAGTATATGGAATAAGAGAACAAAAAAAGATTTATTTGCAATCATTTATATTTAATTCTTCTTATTATGTAAATCGTTTAATCTCTTTAATTTCAAAAATAGACTTTAAACTTGTAGAAAGTTATATGTTTCCAGTAGGAGCAAAAACAAAGGCAGTAACAAAAGAGAAAATTGATTATAATAAATTTGTATTAGCTATAGAAAAGATACGTAAATCTTACATTGTAATAAGTAACAATAAAGTTTTTGATGAAGATTGGCTAGATTATATATTTGATAAAAATACAATTGAATCTTATGATGTCATTATAATTGATGATTTTGACAAACTTTTAAAAGAATCAAATAAAGATATTAAAATGATTAAAAAAACTATAGAAGAGTATAGTAAAAAAAATAATACTTATGTAATTTTATTTACTGAGGATAGTAAATTAAAAAATAAATTCTTAGATTGGAAAATCGCTAAAGTAAATGATTCATTAAAATTTGTATTTGATGATAAAAACTATAATATTATAGATATATGTTAAGGAGTTGATATTAAAATGTTAGAAAGAGTAGAATTTAAAGTTTTTACTAAAATGACTAAAGATAGTATTATTAATTTTAAAGAGTTAATTAACTATGCAAAAAGTATAGGCTTAAATAGAGTCGCTATTACTGATTTTAATAATGTTTATAATTTTCCTAAAATAGAGAAATATCTAAAGACTAACAATATTACTGATTTTAAGATTATTTATGGAACTGTTGTAAAAATGCTTGTATTTGATACTATTATTCCAATTACAATATTAGTAAGAACCCAAGAAGGATTAAAAAACTTATATAGAATAATTACTAAAATTAAAACTACTTATTTAGATAAATATGGAAAACAAGTTATAACTAAAGATGAATTAGGTCTTTTAAGTGAAGGATTATTATATGGTTTAGATTTATCTTATATGGAAGATATATATGATAATTTAGAAGATTATCAAATTAAAGATGATTTAATATGGTGGGATTTTATTGAGGTAAATTCAGCTTTAGATAAGAATTATTTGAAAAGAATAATAAATATTGCTAAAGAAGTTCGTAAAATTGTTATAGCAACAGGTAATGTTTGTTATTTAAAGAAAGAAGAACAAGACGACTATAAAATGCTTTTTAAAGATAATAAACTAGCTAGTTATTTAAAGACAACTAAGGAAATGTTAAATGACTTTAACTTTTTAGATAAAGATTTAGCTTATGACATAGTTGTTAAAAACACAAATAAACTCGCAAGTTTAATTAATGATATAAAAATACTTAGTGATAAATGTTATTTGCCTCAAATAAAAGATAGTAAAAATAAAATATTAAGAATAATCAATAAAAAAATAAATGAATTATGTGGTGAAAACGTTCCGAATATTATCACAAATAGAATACATGAAGAATTATATGGTAAAGATAGTTCTAATAAATATGGAATAATTAATACTAATACAGAATCTTTATTTTTAATATCTAAAAAACTTGTTGATAAGTCTTATGATATGGGATACCCTTCATTTGTTCGCGGTGGTGTTGCTTCATCATTTATTGCTTATTTAATTGGTATTACCAATATAAATCCTCTTCCTCCTCATTATTATTGCACAAAGTGTAAAAAATTTTATTTTGATAATACTTTAATTTATAGTTATGGATTAGATATGCCTAATAAAGATTGTCCAAAATGTCATAATGAACTAAAAAAAGATGGCTTTAATATTCCTTATTATAATTTTCTTGGGTCAAATGTCGAAAAAATTCCAGATATTGATATTAATTTTGCTAATTGTATTCAAAAAGATTTAATCAATTATTTAATTGATTTTTGGGGAAAAGATTATGCGATTAGAGCGGGAGCTATTGCCTTAACGCAGGCTATTAGTGCTGAAGAAAAGATTATTCAAAAGAATTTAGATATAAGTAAACAAGAAAAATCTCGATTAATAAAAAAACTAGAAGGCAAATTAAAACATACTGGTCAACATCCTGGGGGAGTATTTTTAATACCTAAGGACAAAGAAGTATATGATTTTACTCCTTGTAACTATCCCAATAACGATAATAAATATAATTATTTAAGTACACATTTTGATTATCATGATCTTGATTCAAATATTATTAAATGTGATATATTAGGACATAGATTACCTACAATAATAAAAGAATTAGAAGATTTAACTAAAGTTAAATTATCTGATATACCGTTAAATGATAAAGATGTTTTTGATTTAATAAATAAGGGTGATACAGAAGATTTGTTTGAGTTAGACTATGATTTTGCTAAATCTATAATAAATATTATAAAACCTCATAACTTTGATGATCTAATTAATATAGTTGGTCTTTTACATAGTAATGGTATAACAGATAAAATTAAAGATTTATCAAAAAATAAAGAACTAATTAAAGACTTAAAAGTCTACCGAGAAGATATTTCTAACTTAGAAAATATAGGTTATGTACCTTTAAAATCTCATATTATTTCTTATACTTTAATCACATATAAATTTTCTTGGTATAAAGCTAAATTCCCAACAATTTTTAGTGAGATAATGCGAAAATATCAAGAATAGTTATGGGATGATAAAAATGAAATTAAAAGAAGAAAAGACAAACAAATTATTTAAAGCCACCATATCGTTTGAGAATGATAGATATATGAATATAGTTTTATATTTAGTTTATAATGGAAAAGAAAAATTAAAAGGATTTATTCCACAAATAAAATTTAAAATTTGGGAACAAGAAAAATTTCTAACAGTTGATATAGAAAGTATTAAAATTTTAGAAGAATTAAAAAAAATTAATAAAAATGATAAATTGTATATTAAAAATGTGATTGAATATGTAAAAATACATCAAAAATTATTATTAGATTATTGGAATGCTGATATACCAGAATTTGAAGCAAAACAAATATTTTTTGATGAAACAAATGATCATTTTGGCTGTACTAGTTTAAGTAAAAGAAAATCAGGTTTACCCATGAATTTAGTTTTCTATTGTTCCTATACACTTGATAGAGATAATATATTATTTTTTCAAAATGATTGTGGGAAACTTAATTATAATAATATGATTATGATGAGTGTTGATAAAGATAATCCTCAAGTATTAGTGAATAGAAAAATTAATATAAAAGAAGAAGATATGATGCTTTTAAAAAAATTTATAAAGAAATATTATAAAGTAATAACAGAATATAATGATGATACTATTAATGATGCTGAAATTTTTGATTTAATTGATAAAAATGCAAAGGAGTTTTAAAAATGAATGAATTAAAAGAAATTTATACACCTTTAACAGTCGTTGCATCAGAACCTTTAAATGGTAAAATGGAATTAATTTATAAAATTATTAGTGATTATGGAATAAATGATAAAAAAAGTATACAAATTTTTAACTTTGATGGAAATAACCATTGGTTCACAGAAAATTTAATCGCTAGTATATCTCAAATTGATAAATATGAAGTCGAAGCTTATTTTAATCCTTGTGAAGTAGTAGGTAAGCTTTATAAAGATTCCTTAGATATAAAACGATTGGATTATGCTATAAAATTATTACAGGAACATGATATAATAATGGTGGATTTTATTAAACAAATAATTTCTAAAGATTATTTAGACTATTTGCTAGACTATCATCAGGATGTTAATAAAAAAGCAAGAGATATTTATATTATAAATACTTTGGATGCTCTTTTAAAGAAGACTAATTATAATAAAAAAATAGTACTTAAAAAACTTTTTAATTTTGCGAAAAAAAGTAAAGTTCAAATAATTTTAATTGCAGAAGCTAAATATACAAATACTCAAAATCTTGAATTAAATGACATTGTGGAATATGAAACAATTTGTAAATATACTAATAAATATTTATTATCTAAAAGAGAAGATAAAAATATATTAACTATTTTAGAACACAATGCTGAAAATGGTGTAACTTCAATAAAGAGTTATAAAGTAAATTACGATAGTCATTCTATTAAGGAGGAAATATAAAAGTGGAAGTAAGGATTATAAAAGGAACGAACCAAATAGGTGGCTGTATTACCGAAATAAAAAGTAGTAAGGGCACAAAAATTATTATTGATTATGGAGAAAATCTCGATAATACTGAGCAAACGTCAATTGAAGGACTTACAGATGATTCTCCAAATATTACTTATGATGGGGTTTTCATTACCCATTCTCATGGTGACCATATCGGTTGTGTCAGTAAAATAAAAAAGGGAGTTCCTATTTATTTAGAAGAAAAGGGAATGGAGATTCATAACGTTCTCTGCGAATTTATCGATGAATATGAGAAAAAAATTCGACCTGAAAAAAATCCTGATATTCATTTCTTTGAGTTTGAAAAAAAATACTATGTAAAAGATATTACTATTACTCCTTATATTGTTGATCACTCTTGTTATAATTCCGCTATGTTTTTAATTGAAGTAGATAACTTAAAAGTCTTACATACTGGTGATTATCGTAATCATGGAAGAAAAGGAATTCTTTTTGAACAAGTCTTAAAAAAGATTGGTAAAATTGATTTGTTGATAACAGAAGGAACTACATTAACGAGAAAAAAAGGTAAATCTAAGTTCGAAAAATATTTAATAGAAGATTTTAAGGAAACTTTAAAATATGACCAAATATATTTTATGTGTTCTAGTACTAACATTGATAGAATTGTTACTATTTATAAAGCCGTCAAAGATAGTCATGTCTTAATTGAAGACTTATGCATGAATGCTATTACATCAAAGTTACCAAATATTCCTAACTCTAATACTTTTCTTGATATTAAAACTTTTGTAAATCCCCATCAGAATAAAAAAGAACCCCATCAAAGATATATTAATCACGCTAAAAATATAATTTATGATTTACCATGGGACCAAAAGTTTGCTATATCCTTAAAACAATCATCAGAAAGTTATATTAGAAAAAATAGTGAGCATATAAAGAATGCTTGTTTAGTATACTCTATGTGGGACGGATATATAGAAGATGATTGGAAAGATTCTAAATTACGTGATTTTTATAATTATCTAACGAAAGAATTGAAAATGAAACCTTACTTCATTCATACTTCTGGTCATGCTGACATAGAAGCGATGCAAAAATTAAGTGAAATAACAAAACCTGATAAAGTAATTGTAATTCATACAGAAAATAAAGAAGAATCCCATAAGATTGCAAAAAAGATTTTTGGGAAAAATTTATGCACTATAGACGATGGTGAAACTTTAGTAGTAGAAAGGAAACAAAAAAGTATGGAAGAAAATTTAGAATGGAAAAATCAAAAAGGAATAAGAAAATATTTTGCCAATAAAAAAGATGAAGAAGGAAACAGAGAATTTGTCATTAGAATTCGTGAAAAAGGAGATATTCTTTACTACAAAGGAATAAAAGTATTAGAAATAAAACCGGAATCTTTAAAAGTAAGCGATGATGTTGTTCAGTTTAATAAAGCTTCTATAGATAAGGTGATTAAATCAGTTGAAGAAGACGCTTCCTTAAATAAGAATCTTGAAGAAGAAGTAAAAGAAAAAATTTTAAATAACATAAAAGAAATGCGTCAAGAAATGTTTGAAGAGGGTCTTTTAAAAGTCAATAAAGAAGATTGTAGTATTAAAATTGAAAGAAAATACAAGGAAAACTTATCTAAACTAGAGCATGCTGGACTTAATAAAATATTAAATCATTTGGAAAATCATCAAATTCTTAAAGTCGATATTGAATATCGTAAAGAGTATAAGTTAAAAAAACGTGATAAATTATCTTCTGATTTAAAAAAAGAATTAGATAATATGTTATTTAATTTTGCCCAAGCTCGAAAAGAAACATTAGAAAAAAATTTAAGAGATAAGAACCTAAATGCTAAATTACATATCAATACATACTATGGAGAATTAAGTGAAGAAAACTTAACGAAACGTTTACAAGAAGAACAAGAAAAAAGAAGAAATTATGGGAATAAAGAATATATTCTTTCTTATACTTTATTATCTAGTGAACAACCTGAAATAAAGGAAACTATTCAAAATATCTTGTGCGATGATGAAAATTTTGTTGATAATAAGGCAATTAAAGATAAATATCCAGAAGAATTTAAAGAAGAATATATTGAAATTAAGGATTATATTATATACCATATAAATTTTGACTCAAGTAAAAAAGAAAAGCTTACTGAAACTGAAATCCAAGCTCTTGCTAATATTGAGTATGAAATAATTCGAAGTAGAATATATGATAAAGATTTAAATGCTCATCAAATATCAAAACCCGATTTTAAAACTGTAAAGGGTAAATCATTCGCTATAAAAGATTTTGAAAGCTTTAATGATATAGACAATATAACTACAAAAATGAAAGATAAAGTCGATAAATATACTGAGCTTGTCAAAGAAGAAGTTGAAAAAATATATCAATTTCAATTTATGATTCAAGATGAAATTAAATTTAAAATACAAAAAGCTAACGAAGAATCTAAAAATCAAATAATTTATCCTTTTGAACAAGAGTATTTTATTTTAAATAAAAAAGGAAGAATTGATGCTATATTTTTTGGTATAAAAGAGAAGACAGCCGATTTATACTTAATCGAATTAAAAGTAAATGAATCCGTGATAGGTGGTGACAATGGCGTACATAAGCACTTATCTGATATTCACGAATTATTAAGCCAAGGAAAGACAAAAAAAGAATTCTTAAAGTCTCTTCGAGAATACCTAAATTATCGACGTTGTGCCCTTGATGAAGAAACGGATCCTAAGAAGATTAAAGAGATTGATAAAATTCATTTTTGGACGATTATAGGGTATACAAATGATGATCATAGAAAAACAAGTGAAGAGTTACTAAAATTTTATTACTATTATGTTCAAGGTCCTAATACAAAAAATGATTTAAAAAATCTTCAAAAAAAATATCCTTTGCTTCAAAAAATAAAAATATCTATTCCAGAAGCAAGCAAACCATTAACAGACTATATCGACGAGTTAAACAAAAAATACTCTGTAGATGTAAAATTCTTCTTAGATTCAACAATTATAACAGATAAATCTGCTTATAGTATAAGTAAAAATGATTTTGAATTAATAGATTTCAAAAACAATTAAAAGAAATTAAAATAGTAAGATTTAAGTGGAAGAAATATTTGAATTAGCTAAAAATGATAAAATAAAAAATTTACAAATCTTAACCGATGAATCTTGTAGTTATAAGGTATACGAAAGTGTTAACTGTAAAAAAATTTTTGAAACTATTGTAGAAAATAAATAGTATAGAAAATTTGGAAATATTACAAAAGAGCAAGCGTTTATATATGAAAAGAAATTTTGATTTTTTACCAATTTTATTAATGAAAGTAGATGATTATTAATTTTTCTTTTTCCATAATTATTCTCCTTTATTTAATAACAATTTTTTTAATTTATTGTTGTATTTATCATCTTTTTTTGCTCTTCCACTTGCTGCTATCATTGTATAAATCTCAAAATAATGATTAATTCCTCTAAATTTAACTTCATAAATATCTTTTTCTTTTTCTTTTATTTCTTTGACAAAATATATTTTTAATAAATTTAAAGTATTTTTGCTAGTACAAAAAATTTTAACATCTGGATATTCTTTTAATATTTTTATTAATGTTTTATTAGGCTCAATACTCAATAAGTTTAAATCATATGATGAATTATTATTATGAATACAACTTTGAATAACATCAGCAAATCCTATATGATATTTTTTGGAAAAATTTTTTCTTATATCGACTAAGTTTTTTGTATTATCAACAATGTTATCATTGCCAGAAATTTCACTTAATTTTTTCCATAATTTATTTTTTGTAGAACCATAGAAAAAATCAACATTATTCTTTTTATGAGTATTACTATAAATTTTTATTCCTTTTTTATTAACGCAAAGCTTTTTAGGAGGCATTGTACCTATAATTATTTTTTTCATTTTTGGGGGGATAAAATTACATTCTTGACCATCATCACTCCACTTAGGATGATATACTTTTGCATTTTTGACTTGTTTTTTCATAAGCATCTTTTTCCCTATATTTTTTAATAATGATAATTTATTTCATTAATTTTTTAACTTTATATCCATTATATTTTAAGTCATTTTCTCCATTTTCTAAATTTATAATTTCTATTTCTGGAATTAAAATTTTATTTACTAATTTTCCTAAAACACCATAACGATCAGCCCATTTTGTTATACCATTAGATATAATTAAGTTTGTATTATCTGTATTATAATATCCATATGCATTTTTAAAAAATAATTTATAATATGGACCAATTAAACTTATACCATTGATAGGAGTATTTTTTAACAAATTTTGAATTTGTTTAGGTACTAATCCTCCATGATTATGACCAGATAATATTAATGTATCTGATAATAATTTACGTAATTCTTCATTTATTTTACCTTTTTTATTTAAATATCCATTTGGAGAATGACTTGATAATATTGTATATTTAGAATTATCTGGTTTATAATTTTTAGTAAATTCTTCAATAAACATGTTTTTTGGCTCGCCAATTTCATACCAACTATCGGTAGGCAAATTAAAAGATTTTATAATTAAATTTTTAAATTGCTCAGAACTATTATTAAGAATAATACTATTAGTTTGTATTTTTAATTTATCAAAAAATTCTTCATTATGTGTATCAATTTCTTTATGATTGATAAATGTTATTGTATCATGATTACCATATGATATGAAAGTAGGAATATTACTTGATAAATATTTAAAAGCTTCTAATATTAAATCATTATTAAGATTATCTATAGAATCTATTGTATCTCCAGAAACAATTACTAAATCAGGATTTATACTTATTAATTCTTTTATTATATCTAAGATATAATAATTACTATGGATATCAGTAATAGAAATTAATTTAATATTATCAGTAATTTTAGGATTTTTTATTTTATAATCATTTTCTATAAGTTTCATTTATATTTCCCCCTTAAACTAATAAAAACTATTTGATTTATAATCTTCCTCGTTATTAGTCAAATTGTATCATAAATAGGTCATAATGTCAAATTTGTGTAAAGAACTTTTGTATTTTAAGAAATATATTAATGATAATGTTAGATTTTTAAATAATTTATAAAAGTTTTGCTAGCAAAAGTTAGATATATATTTTTATTCGTAGCTAAATAGACATTGATATTAGGAATTTCCTTATTTATTTCTAGTTCCTTTAGATATGTAAAATTTCTTTTAGCTAAATCAATAATTACAAAACCAATTCCTAAACCAATATTAGTAAATTCTGTTATTAATTCTTGACTTACAACTTCCATTTTAGGAATTAGTTTTACGTTTTTATTTAAAGCAATATCATCGAGTAATTTACGACTATTAGATTCAACTTTTTGTAATATTAATGGATATTTATTTAAATCATTAAAATGTTTTATATTATCTTGAAAAAACTTTGGATTATAAATAAAACCTTGTTTTAATTCTTTTATTTTTTTTAAAGTTACATTAGATTCTTTTATATTACTCTCATTAAATATGACAAAGTCTAATTTACCAAGCTTTAAATCATTAATTAAATTACAAGTTAAATCATTATTAATACTAATATTTATATTTGGATAATCAATATGAAATTTTTCAATTGCATCTAATAACACAAGTTTAGTTAATGTAGTTGAACAACCAATTTTTATTTCTCCTTTATTTAAATCTTTAAAAGAGGTAAATTCATTTTCAGCATTATTAATTAGTTCTAAAGCTCCTTTGACATATTCATAAAACATTTTACCTTCTTCGGTAAGTTCCATTCCTTTGTTACTTCTTAAAAATAAAGTTCCATCTAATTGTTCTTCTAATTTTTTTATTGACTGAGATATAGCAGGTTGTGAGATATGTAATTCTTCACTAGCTCTTGTCATATGTTTATGTTTTGCAACTACATAAAAAATTCTATATAATTCTAAATCTATATTCATTATAAGCTCTCCTTATGAACATTATAACATATATATATTTCACTTATCAATAAATTTGCAATAAAATGAAAAGTGAAAGGAAGAAATAATATGTTAAAAGATAAAAATATTTTAATTGGAATAACAGGAGGAATTGCTTGTTATAAAGTTTGTGAAGTAATCTCAATATTAAAAAGTGAAGGGGCAAATGTCAATGTTATTATGACAAAAAACGCTACTAATTTTATTACTCCATTAACATTGGAAACTTTATCTAAAAATAAAGTAGTAGTTGATATGTTTCAAGAAAAAGAATATGTTGAAGTAAAACATATTAGTCTTGCTCAAAAAGCTGATTTAACTATAATTATACCAGCCAGTGCTAATATTATTGGCAAAGTTGCCAATGGTATTGCTGATGATATGTTATCAACAACTATTATGGCAACTTTAAATTCTGTTGTGTTTGCTCCAGCGATGAATAATGCTATGTATACAAATCGTATTGTTCAAAATAATATAAAAAAATTAAGAAGCTATGGATATAAATTTATTGATCCTATTGAAGGCAATTTGGCTTGTGGATACAAAGCAATTGGCAAATTGGCTAAAAAAGAAACAATTATCAATTATATAAAACAGTTTTTTGAAAACAAAGATTTAATTTTATCTAGAAAAAGAGGTAATCATAATGAAATATAAAATTATTGTAACAGCTGGGGGTACTAGTGAAAAAATCGATAATGTTCGAAAAATTACTAATAGTAGTTCAGGGAAATTAGGGTCTTTAATTGCTAGCAAATTAATTGAATTAAATGATTCTAAGATTGAAAAAATCTATTATATTTGTTCTAAAAATGCAGTTAGGCCAACTAATTCTAAAATTGAAATAATAGAAGTAGTAGATACTAATGACTTAAAAAATATTGTTGAAAAATTACTAAAAAGTGAAAAAATAGATTATTTTGTTCATTCTATGGCTGTTTCTGACTATACTGTTGACTTTGTTACAACAGCTACTAAGATAAGTGAAAATATTAAAAATAATCCAAATGGTGATATTTATGATTTAATTTGTCATAGTAAAGACAATATTAAAGCTAATAAAATATCCTCATATGAAGATGATCTAATAATTAAATTAAAAAGAACTCCGAAGATAATTTCTATAATTAAAAAATTAAGCCCTGATACTCATTTAATTGGATTCAAACTTTTAGATGGAGTATCTAAAGATGAATTAATCCAAATCGCAAGAAATCTTCGCGATAAAAATAAGTGTGATTTAGTAGTAGCTAATGATTTATCTAATATTCGAAATGGTAACCATCTTGCCTTTATTATCAATAAAAATAATGAATATATAACTGCTAAAGATAAATTAGATATAGCATTAAAATTAATAAGAGAGATGTTTAAAAATGATAAATTATAAAAAGATAGAACTTAATGAATTAAATGACAAAATTATTGATGAAAAATATCAAGAATTGCTTAATAATAAAAGGTCATTTTTGTTAATAAAGAATAATGACAAAGAGTATGTTCTTACTAAAGAAAAAAGTTTTTTCTTAATTAATGATGAAACAAAATTTATAAAAAATGCTGAAAACGATATCTTTTATCAAACTGTTATTATTTCAAATAATATAAAAGATAAGGTGTCACCTAAAGATTTAATTATTTATTATAATTATATTGATAAATACAAATCTTTAATGACAAAACAAGTTTATGGTGAAAAATATTTATTTGGAAGTATTGCTGTTCGAACAGATAATAATAGTTTTATAACAACCATTCGTGGTAAAGAAGACTTTAAAGAGTATACCACTATAAGTAATGTTGATCATAAAAATCATTTTGTTAAAGTTATTGGTAAAAAGGCTACTTTGAATGCTCCTCTTCTTGCGAAACTGTTTGAAAATAAAAAAGTAAAAGTAATAGTTCATATCAATAATTATTTTGATGATAAATTACCATTTTATGAATATGCTTTTCCTGGAACTGTTCGCGATTCATTTAGAAGCAATAATACATCATTTAATATTAGATATCATGGTGTTATCTATTTATTTGATAAAGATGATAATATTTTATAGAAAGAAGTGATAATGTGAAATATCCTAAACATGAAATTTATGAAGAATTATATAAAAGATATTTTAAAAAAGGGGTTTTTTACCTAATAGAACATGCAAATATTAATAAGAAAGATAAAGTTTTAGACTTATGTGGTGGTAATGGTCGACTTACTATAAAACTAATAAATCTTGCTAATGATGTAACTTATGTTGATCAAGAAAAAGATATGATTCCAGATAATTTAGAAAGTATGGGAATAAAAGTAATAAATAAAAGTATTAAAGATTTTTTAGATACTAATACTAAGAAATATGATAAAGTTTTTTGTGAACAAGCTATTAATTATTGGCTATTAGATATTAATCCTGAAAAACTTAGTAATATTTTTAATAAGAATGGGCTTTTTATTTTTAATACTTTCAATCAAAAACCTTCTATTAAACCTTTAGTAAAAGAATATTCTATTGATAATATAAACTATATAGAAATATCATATCTAATAGGGAAAAAAGTAAATCATATTCAAATAAGGGAAGGTTATGAACCTCATTTTACTGTCTTTGATTGGATAAGTAAGGAAGAGTATTTAAAAATACTTTCTCCATATTTTGATATTCAAGTAATCGAAGATGAAAAAAGTTCTTTATATGTTTGCAGGAGAAAATAATGAATAGATCTAGTGGAATATATAATTTAATTAATGAAAAAGAAATAAAAGCAAGTATAAAAAGAGTAATAAAAAGTAATATAAACTTTAATACTTATTTAACTCCAAAAGGTTTAAAAGAACTTAGGCTTAAAATAATTAATATTTTAAATGATTTATGGAATCAAAAAATTGATTATAAAAATATTTTAATAACTACTTCATCCCAACAATCTATTAATTTAATTGCCGATGCTCTTCTAGAAGAAAATGATACTATTTTAGTAGAACAACCAACTTATTTTGGAGCATTGGATGTATTAAAAAAAAGGAAGATAAATATAGTTGGTCTAAACATAGAAAAAGATGGATTTAATTTAGGTGAACTAGAAAAATATATAAAGATATACAACCCTAAGATGATTTATGTAACACCAACTTTTAATAATCCAACGGGGTATTCTTGGTCTAATCAAAAAAGAACAGAATTTTTAAAAATAATTAATAAATATAATGTTTTTGTAATAGAAGATGATCCTTATAGTTATATTAATTTTACTAATAAAAAATATTATAGTTTAACAGAATTAAACAATCAAAAAAATATTATTTATTTAGGAACTTTTTCCAAATTGATTAGTCCAGCAATTAATGTTGGGTATATAATTGCTGAAAAAAATATAATAGATAAAATTTATTTATACAAAAAAAGTTATGATTTATCCACATCAGCTTTTCTCCAATATATTATTTTAGATTATTTAAGTAATTATGATTTAAAAGAATTAATCAATAAAAAAATAGATAAATATAAAGAACTATTAAGTAAAAGTCTTAAATATTTAAAAGATGAATATAAAGATAAAATAATTAGTTACACTAATACTAAAGGAGGCATATTTTATCTAGTTAAATTTAATGAAGAAGTAGATACAAATATCTTTGAATCTGGTAATAATTATTATATTGAAAATGGTCATGAAAAAGAGACAAGAATAAATATATGTAGTTTTATGTAGTTGCTTAATATTTAAAATTTAGATATAATACCTTTGTTAAACAAAAGAGACAAAAATATTCTTTTATCTTTTGTGGTAAGGTGAAAATTATAAATTAAAAATTAGGGGGACACTTATGAAAATTATTCTTGGTTCTAAAAATAAATCTAAAAAGGTTGCAATTGAGTTGGCATTAAATGTATTAAATATTAGTGATTATGAGATTGAATCTTTAGAAGTTCCTTCTCATGTTAGTTCAAAACCTATAAATGGTGAAATATTACTTGGAGCACATAATAGAAATCAAGAAGTAATGAAATATTGCTTAAAAAATAATATTGCTTATGACTTATTAATAAGTATAGAAGGTGGTTATGAGCAAGTAGAAGACTATTATTTTATAGTTACTTATGCTTCAATTTTAGATAAAGAGGGATGCGAATTTATAGGTAAATCACAAGGATTGCAAATTACTAAAAATATGTTTGAATGGATAAAAAGTGGGCAATCTTTAAATAAAGTTATTGAAGAAATGCTAGATAAAAAAGAAAATAAAAAAATAATGGAATAAGTGGGTATTTAACCAATGGTTATTATTATAGAAGTGTCTTTGATTCAACATCTATAATAAGTGCTTATGAGTTTATGAAAAATTGCAAGACATCATATGAAAAATTGGAAAGAAAATTAAGATTTAAATAAAAATAGTATTTATATGTTATTATTTATTTAAGGAGGAGTAATGAATATAGACGATAAAACTATAAAAATTGCATTAGCTTATTCTTTAGGAGCTGATTTACATGAAGCTTGGAGAGCTCCTAGAAAGTTAGAAGACGGTACTTTTGAGCCAAGAATAAAAAAATCTAAAGATAAAGCTTGGAATGAAAGTCATGGAACTGATGAAGTAGATATTGCTAATTGTTCTTTTGAACAATTACCATCAAATTGGCAATATGAAAATTTAGAAGCTGCCAAAGTTGCTATTGAACAGGTTTATGACAAAATTATTGCTGGAGAAACTATTATGCCTGAAGAATTGGAACGTATGGGAGCGAATATTCACGAAGAATGGTTAAAAAGAAATTCTTGGGTTTATGATCCAAACTATGGTAATCCCAATTTAGCATTACCTTATGAACAATTATCAAAAGAAGAACAAGATAAAGATAAAGCACAAATTGGCCCAGCTCAAGCAAAGATACAAGCGTATTTGAATGGTTTGATAGATGTTGATGCAATTTGTGAACAATATGGAATTCATTCGGTTGGAAAAAAATTATAATTATAGTAAACATAAAATTCACTAATTTGACTGGTGAATTTTTTAATTTTATAACTTATAGTAAAGAATACCATAAATATATTGACAATTTAATACATATGGTGTAACATACTATATGTAAGGAGATGATTGATATAATTTTAGAGATTGGAGCAACAATTTTGGGACTAATACAGGGAGTATTAGTAATGCTTAATAAGAGGAGTAATTGGATATTTTATATTTTGCAAATGGCTTTCTTAATTGCCTTTTCTGTAATTAATCATTTATATGGAGATGTTGCCAATAATAGCATTTATTTAGTCATGGGAGTAGTCGGTTTTATTCTTTGGAATAAAGAAGGTTCTAATAAAATTAAAAGAGCAAGTATTAAGGAAAAAATTATATATGTACTTTTAATTATTATAGGAACTATTGGTCTTTCAGCAGTGTTAAATAAAACTGATGATCCACTTCCAATATTAGATGCCTTTACTACTGTATCTAGTTTAGTAGCTACATATTATATGATGAAGAAAAAAATAGATACATGGATAATTTGGTTTATAAACGATATATTTTATGCTATAGAATATTTTATTTTGCCAGATCAAGCACTATACTTATTTGCTCTTAATTTAATTTGGACAATTATGGCTGTTGGCTCTTATATTAATTGGAGAAAATTAATGAAAGAAGGCAAATAGTGATTAAAATATTTTATTCTGGAACTTACAATGTCAGACATGAGTTTATTACTAAAGATAATGTAGAAGAAATGTTAAAAGATGATTTAAGAAGTAAAATAGTTGGTGATGTTAAGGATACAATATATGCATCTAATGGTGTTATAATAAAAGGGAATAAAAATGTTATGTATGTTGGAGGATTTTATTATGAAAAAGAACACCCTAATAAATCAGTTTGTGAAAATGTTGTATATGAGGAATTGAATCAAATTGATAAATGCGATTTAGTAATTGCTAATTTAACTAAGTATTCGGCAATTGCTACAGTTACGGAAATATTGTATGCTGCTTTTCATAATAAAAAGATTGTAATATTTTGTGATCCTGATGTTACTAGTTACGAAGTTGAAGGAGAATACTGGTTTCCGATTTTGACAGCCAAACAATTAGATAAAAATATCGAGATAAGATTTATAAAAAATGAAGATGAAATACTAAAATACATAAATGAATTGAGAGGAGAATAGTTAATATGGTTAATGTTGTTTTAGGAGCTTTTTATGGAGATGAAGGAAAAGGGAAAATAATAGACTACTTATCAAAAGATGCTAAATATGCGGTTAGGTTTTCGGGAGGAAATAATGCTGGTCATACAATTGAAATAGATGGACATAAATTTGCATTTCATTTAATACCAAGTGGAATACTTAATAAAAATGTAAAAGCTATTTTAGGAAATGGAGTTGTAATTGATCCTAAAGTTCTAATTGAAGAAATCAATAATCTAAAAGAAAATGGTTATAAAGTTGATAATTTATATATAAGTGATAAGGCACATTTAATTCTTCCTTATCATATTGCTTTTGATGCAATGCAAGAAGATTTAAGAAAAGATAGAAAAATCGGTACAACTAAAAGAGGGATAGGTCCTGCTTATTGTGATAAATATGAACGTTGCGGTATTCGTATGGAAGATTTTATCAGTGATAGATTTAAAGATTATTTAAAAATAAATATAGAAAATAAAAATAAGATATTAAAGGCATATGGATACGAAGAAATAGATTTTGATACAGTTTACGAGGAATATAAAGAATATGCTAAAATTTTAAAACCATACGTATGTGATACCATTACAATGCTTCATAAAGCAATAAAGAATAATGAAAATATTTTATGCGAAGGTGCTCAAGCTACTTTGCTAGACATCGATTTTGGAAGTTATCCATTTGTAACATCGAGTAATCCAACGATTGGTGGAGTATCAACTGGTACTGGAATCGGTGCCAAATATATAAATGAAGTTTACGGTGTTATAAAAGCTTATTCTTCTCGTGTAGGAGAAGGACCTTATGTAACAGAATTAAAAGATGAAGTTGGAGATAAAATCAGAGAATTAGGACATGAATATGGAACGACTACTAAAAGACCTAGAAGGTGTGGTTGGCTTGATATAGTTGCGCTTAATTATTCCATTATGCTAAATGGCATTACTGCTATAGCGATGAATCATTTAGATACAATCGGCAAACTTGACAAAATAAAACTTTGTGTTGCTTATAAATATAATGGAAAAAGAGAAGAATACTTTAATACTAATTTGGAGTTTTTAGAAAACAGTACGCCAATTTATGAAGAGTTTGAAGGAAATTTTGGAGATATTTCAAAATGTAAAACTTTTGAAGATTTGCCTGTAAATGCACAAAAATATATAAAAAGGATAGAAGAATTAACTAATACTAAGGTAAAATTTATTGGAACTGGTGCCGATAGGGATAAAATTATAGTAAGATAAGGTTGTGTGTAATGATAATAATTGAAGGAACTGATGCAGTTGGTAAAACATCTACAATTAATGAATTAAAACAAGAAAATATTATATGTAGTGATCGTAGTAAAGATATGATATCTAAATATATGTTATTTGATTATACTACAGAATTTAGGGCTCAAAAATATTATGAATATTTAAAAAATACAAATAATACAATAATATTTTTAATAAATAATGACGAAAAAGAATTAAGAAGAAGAGTATTAAGTAGAGAAAAAATTGGTGAATTTGATTTGCAGGCTGGTTTGTATAATAATCTTTATAAAGAAACTTACTATTATATGAAGGAGCATGATATGCTTTTAAATAAATTGTTTTTAGTAGATGTAACAAATTTAAGTTTAAAAGAACAAGTAGATAAAGTGAAGAAGGTAATAAAATGCCAAGTATAGCAAGTCATATGGCAGTTGCAAAATTAATAAAAGAAAAACTAAAAATAAATGATGTAGATTTTATAAAAGGAAATTTGTTGCCGGATATTATTAATAATGATCAAAGTCATCATAAAATACAAGGAAAATATTATTTAATACCAGATATAAATTATTTTAAACAAAAGCTAAATCTTAATAAAAAGTTAGAATTAGGATATTTTACTCATTTACTTTTAGACAAATATTTTTTAGAAGAATATATACCTTCTAATATTAATGATTTAAAAATATTTGAAAATAAAAAAATTTATAAAGAATACGATTTGATTAATTATCAACTTGTAAAAGAATTTAATTTAGATGTTTTGTATTTACAAAAAATATTAAGTGAAATAAATGGTGATATAGATAAGGAAAAATTATTAAAAAATTTAAAAAGTTTATTGAATAAAGAAACAGGAGAGACAAAATATTTAAATCTTGATAAATTTTCTAATTTTCTTTACAATATATCTCAAAAAATAAGTGAGGAAATAAGAGATTATGCAAGTTAATATAGTATGTTGTTTATATATTTTAAACAGTGAAAAAAATGAAAATATAAGAAAAAATGATATAAAAAATATAAAAGTCTTAACAGATCATTCTGGAATGCTTTTAAATCTTTCTTTTAAAAATGGAGATATAAAGAAAATATTAAAAAAACAATTAGAGAATATAATTGGATCTAATATCTTTCATTTAGAACAAGTATATACTATAGATTATGACAATTGTATTGATATTATTTACCTTGCAATAACCAACATGGAAAATGTACAAAAATTAGATTCAAAATACGAATTGAGAGATTTTAAAATAGAAAATAATGAATGGATAACTTTTGGTAAAAATAATTATAAATATAAAACTAAAGAAATAGAAGAAAACAATAATATTGAATATATACATGAAATTAATACAAAAGATATTAAATTAAAAAGAAATCTTTTAAGTTTATTGATTAGTTATAAGAAAATAAGAAGTAATATCGATAATACAGATATATTATTTAAATTTTTAGGAAAAACTTTTACTTTAGAAGATGCAAGAATAGTATATGAATTGATAAAAGATAAAAGTGTTGATAAATCTAATTTTAGAAAAAAGATAGCTAAGTATTGTGAAAAAATAGATACCGATGATTTAGTAAAAAAAGGTTATAGACCAACTCAAAAATATAAATTTAAACCATTAAAAGGAGACATATGGTTATGATAGCTGCAACAAATAATAAAGGAAAATTAAAAGAGATTAGAGAAATATTAAGCGATTATAAAATAGATTCTTTAAAGGATAAAAATATTGATATAGATGTAGAGGAAGATCAAGATACATTTTTAGAAAATGCTAAAAAGAAGGCTCAAGAAATTTATAATATTGCTCATGAAGAAGTAATTGCTGATGATTCTGGACTTTGTATAAATGCTTTGGATGGATTCCCTGGGGTTTTAACACATCGTTTTTTAGGAGAAAACGCTACAGATGAAATGAGAAATGATTATCTTATTGAAAAGACAAATCAATGTGCTGATAGAAGTGCAAAAGTAGTTTGTTATATTGTTTATTATAATGGAAGAGAAATTGTAGTTGGAGAAGGTATTTTAAATGGTTATATTTCAAAAAATAGAAGAGGAGTAAATGGTTTTGGATTTGATGAAATATTTGAGCTTCAAAATGGAAAAACTTTAGCTGAATTAACTTCTGAAGAAAAAAATGAAGTTAGTGCAAGATCTCTAGCTCTTAAAGACTTAAAAAGTAAATTATCAAAAGTTAGAAAATAGTTTCTTAAATTTACATCATAATACTTATTTGATATAATTTGCTTAGCAAATAGATGAAACAATGTTTTTTATTTAAGATATAATTAAGTTATTATTTTAGTAATGAAATGGTGGAATAAGAAAGTATGACGAAAGTAGTTATTGCCGGAAGCTCAAAATTACAAAAAGAAGTAAATATTTGGCTAAATTATTATAAAAGAAAAAATTATGAAATATTAGATTATCCAAAATTAATTGATGAAAAAAATTTTTTGGAAGTATATCCAAATATACATGTTCAATTTCTTAAAAATATTACGAATACAGATATTTTATTTATAATGAATGAAGATAAAAATGGGATATCAGGATATATTGGCTATGAAACTTATGCTGAGTTGCTTTTCGGAATTTCTCAAAAATTGATTTATAACAAAGATACCGAATTAATAATTTTAAAAATGCCAAGTACTGATGTGGGATGCTATGACGAAATTAATTTGTGGTTAAAACTTGGATGGATAAAATTATTTGAAGAATGTAAGTGATAAGAAAGGTTGCAATAAAATTGCAAGAGATATGTAATGAATTGGTGGAAAAATGGAAATTTAAATATTCCTTATAATAATAAAAATTTTTTAAAAATAATAGATTTTTATTTGTTTAATTGTCCTGTTTATACTATTAAAGGCTCTAATAATCATAAAGTAATTAATAATGTATCAAAACATAATAAATCATTTTATGATTTGAATTATAAACAACAAGACTTTAAAAAATTGCTAAATAAAATAAGAAAGCCAATTAAGTCTTATATGGAATATTATTTTTTAGAAAATGATAAGAATTTAGAAAGTGAATTCAATATTATTGTAAATAATATTAAATTAAAAGATCCTGAATATGATTTCATAATATATAAATCTTTAATTCCTAACAATAAAACTATGAGTATATTTTATGCAATTAGAAATGCTTTTGCTCATGGAACTTTTTCTATAAAAACAATAAATCAAAGAAAAAAAATATATTATTTTGAATCTAAAAACAATAATATAATTAAAGCTAGAATTAGATTGAAAGAAAAGACTTTGCTAAATTGGATAGATTTTGTAAATGAAATTAATAGAACAAAATAGAAGGGAATCAATTAAAAAATTGATTAAGTGATTGTATGAAAAGAATAGGCTTGATATTTCCTATGGAAGAAGAAATAAATGCTTTTAAGAAATATATTAAAATAAATAATGAATATAGTATTTTTGATTTAAAATTTTATGAGGGAATATCTAATAATTTAGAATGTGTAATGGTACAATGTGGCGTAGGTAAAGTAAATGCTGCAAGGACTACGCAAATTCTAATTGATAATATGAAAGTAGATTATATATTGAATGTAGGGGTAGCAGGAGGAGTAAGTGATAAATTGTCAGTTGGAGATATTGTCATAGGCGAAAAACTGGTGCAACACGATTTTGATATAACATCATTTAATCA
Organism: uncultured Bacilli bacterium; assembly: GCA_947626515.1. GTDB lineage: Bacteria > Bacillota_I > Bacilli_A > RF39 > UBA660 > UMGS1124. The sequence goes on along the minus strand of CANQSL010000005.1, from coordinate 12,314 downwards.
TGAAAAAGGTTATATACCAAACGTAGGAATTTATATTGATACAGATATTTATTTACAAACAATAGCTGATGCAGTATTAAAAAAAATTGATAATATAAATGTTTTTAGAGGGGTAATAGCTTCTGGAGATATATTTTGTACAGAATTAAAAATGAGTGAAAAGATAAATAAAAAATTTAATGCACTATGCGTAGAAATGGAAGGTGCAAGTATAGCACAAGTGTGTTATTTGAGTCATATACCTTTTTTAATTTTACGAAGTATATCAGATGTACCTAATAATCATAATGTAGTAACTTATGAAACTTTTCTTGAAAGTAGTTGTGAAATTATATCTAAAGCATTAAATGAAATATTATTAGAAATAAGTAACACAAATTAATTTGTGTTTTACTTTGTATTTTTTTAATACAAAGTATTGATTTTTTAATTACTTAGTATTAAAATGTAAATATGTGGAGGATAATATGAAAGATGTAATTGAAAATAAAGATATTTTATATAGAGTGCAGGAAGATTTTCCTATAAAAGGAGTTAATTTTGTCGATTTAACTCCAACACTTATTAATGCTAAAAATTTTAAAAGAGTAGCTGAGTTATTAAAAAACAAAATTATCGAAAACTGTGAACAAATAGATTATATAGTATCACCAGATGCTAGAGGATTTTTATGGGGAAGCTATATAGCTGCATTGATGGAAAAACCTTTAATACCAGTACGTAAACATGGGAAACTTCCAGAAAGCTGTGTAATGTCTTCTACAAAAGATACTACGGAATATTCTAATATTGAGCTCGATTTACCAATTGTTGATTTGTCTGGAAAAGTTTGTGTATTTGTCGACGATGTGTATGCAACAGGTGGTACTTATAAAGCGTGCAAAAAATTAATAGAAGAAAATAATGGTATTTTAGAAGGGGCTTATGTTGTTTTAAATGTATTATTAACTGATGATAAAGTAAATTTTCTTATGACTAGTGATGAACTTGTTCTAAAGAAAGTTTATAAATAGGCTATGAGTAAAGTTGATTATGCAACAGACATACTAATTTATTCAATTGATAGTCGAAAGAATGAAAATTGTAGAGGATTACCTAAAAAATATTTTAGTATTCTTTTGGTAAAAAGGACAAAAGAACCATTTAAAGATATGTGGTGTTTGCCTGGTGGTTATGTTTTAGAAGATGAGACATCATATGAGGCGACAAAAAGAATTTTAAAAAAAGAAACTAATATATCAGCTTGCTATATGGAGCAGTTGTCTGTTTTTGATGATGTGAAAAGAGATCCGAGATGTAGGACTATTTCTACAACTTATATTTCTTTAATTGATAAAACTAAATTAAAAGAAGATTTAAATGAATATGCTAAATGGTTTGATATTTATATTGATGAAGATGATGATTTAATTAAAATACATTTAGAAAATGAAGATGTTATAGATATCAATATATTAAGAACTTATATTAATAAACAAGCTGAACAATATGAATATATACTTAAGTATAGTAATAATATTGCATTTGATCATGGACTTATAATTAATAAAGGAATTTTAGAATTAAGAAATAAAGCTAATACAACAGATATTATTTTTAATTTAATGCCAAAATTATTTACTATTGGAGAATTAAAACAAGTATATGAAATAATTTTAGGTAAATCGTTAGTTAATTCTGCATTTAGAAGAGTTATTGCTCCTAAAATTAAGAAAAGTAAAGAAATTATAAAAACTGGTGGACATAGGCCGTCTAATCTTTATGAATATAAAAATATAAAATAAATACTATGAAAAAATACAATATTTTGATATACTTTACTCTAGTAGGATGTGATTAAATGGATTTAAAAACTATAAAAAACGAATATTTAAATATTAGAGAGAAAATAGAAATACTTTGGAGGTCTCTTTGAAGTAGAAAATAAAAAAGAGACTTTAAATAATTTAAAAAAAGAACTCGAAAAAGAAAATATATGGAATGATATTAATTATGCTAATGAATTAAATAATAAAGTTTCAACTTTAGAAAAGAATATTGGAAAAATAGAAGACCTAATTAATAATGTTGATGCAGCTATATCTTTATGCGATATTTTAAATGATAGTAATACTGAAGAAATCAATGAATTATATAATGAACTTGATTCGATAAAAAAAGAAACTAATGATTTAGAAATAGAAACTTTATTAAATGGTAAATATGATAAATATAATTGTTTTTTAGAAATACATCCTGGTGCTGGTGGAACCGAAGCTCAAGATTGGGCAGATATGCTTCTTAGAATGTATACAATGTTTTGTGAAAAAAATGGATATACTTATGAAGTAATCGACAAATTAAAAGGAGATACAGCGGGAATAAAGAGTGTTACTTTAAAGATAAAAGGAAATTTTCCATACGGATATTTCAAAGGAGAAATAGGAGTTCATAGGCTTGTTAGGATAAGTCCCTTTAATGCAGCTGGTAAAAGGCAAACTTCATTTGCTTCAGTTTCTGTTATTCCTGAAATAGATGACGAAATAAAAGTAGATATAAAGGAAGAAGATTTAAAAATAGATGTATATAGAAGTAGTGGTTGCGGTGGTCAAGGAGTGAATACAACTGATTCGGCAGTTAGAATTACACATATACCAACTGGAATAGTTGTAACTTGTCAAAACGAAAGAAGTCAAATAAAAAATAAGGCTACTGCAATGAATTTATTAAAAAGTAAATTATTTCAAATAGAAGAAAAGAACAAGGAAAAAGAAATAAATAATTTAAAAGGTGATATGCTCAATATTGATTTTGGAAGTCAAATAAGAAATTATACGCTAGAACCTTATAAATTAGTAAAAGATGTTAGAACTGGTTATGAAACAAATAATGCATCTAAAGTGTTAGATGGAGATATTATAGAATTTATGAGGGCGTTTTTAAGAATAAAGAGGTAAGATTATGAATCAGGTAAAAAAATATATAAAAATAATATTTGGATGTTTATTAATTAGTGTTGGAGTAAATTTTTTTATAGTTCCTTCTAGATTAATTGCAAGTGGAACAATGGGAATAGCTAATTTACTTTATTATGACTATAATTTAAATATTCCAATATTATTAGCGATTATTAATTTTTGGACTTTATGGTTAATATATATGATATATGATACAAAAGGTTTAAAAAAATATTTTTTACCATCTATTTTAATACCTATTTTTATATATTTAACTTCATTTATTCATCTAAGTTTAATAAATGAAGTTGAAAAGTTACTTTTAGCTATATTTGGTGGAATGATTATAGGTTATGGTTATGCATTTCTATATAAAGAAGGATATAAAGTTGGAGCAATTAATATTATCGAAGATGTATTCAATGATTTAAATGATAAAAACACTAGGTGGATTTCAAGAGGATTTGATATATTTTTAATATTTTTGTCATTTACAAGTTATGGATTAGAACAAATACTTTATTCTCTTATTGTAATAGTAATTATAAGATATCTTACTACAAAAGCTTCTATTGGAATAAGCGATTCAAAGGCTTTTTATATTATAACTGAAAAAGAAAAAGAAGTAAGAAAATTTATAATGGATGAATTAAAATATGATTTTACAGTTTTTGATGTAGAAGGTGGTTACTCTAAAAATCAAAATAAGATAATTATGTCAGTTATACCGACAAAAGATTATTTTAGACTTAAAGAGGGAATAAAATTAATTGATAAAAATGCATTTATATCAATAACAGATAACTATGAAGTAATAAATAAAAATAATGAATTTGAAAAAGAAAATTAAATAAAATTTAATTAAGGTTATTAATGAATTTTAATAACTCTTTTTTAATATAATATTATATGAAAAAATTTGTTTTATTTTTTTTAATTATTTTAAATTTAATATTATATGTACCTACTATTGCTAAAGAAAAAAGCATGGTATTAGATGGTGTAGTTATTGCAATTGACCCCGGACATGGATCAGTAGATAAAGGGACATCATACCAAAATATTTATGAAAAAGATATAAATTTAAGTATATCGTTAAAATTAAAAGAAGAATTAGAAAGTGTTGGAGCTAATATAATTTTAACTAGAGAGGGAGACTATGATCTATCAACTCCAAATGCTACTTTGAGAAAAAGAAGTGATTTTGATAATAGAATAAAAATAATAAATGAAAGTAATCCTACTTTATTTATTTCTATACATCAAAACTTTTATCAAGATTCATTATATAGTGGAGCACAAGTTTTTTATAAAGGTGATAAAAAATTAGCTGAGATAATACAAAATAGCTTAAATAAAAAGAGAGATATTAAAGCTATTGATAATAGTTTGTATATGTTTAATAAATTAAATAGTAATGGTATATTAATAGAGTGTGGCTTTTTATCAAATGCAAATGATAGAAAAAAATTGGTAAATGAAAAATATCAAAGAGAAATAGCTGTTAAAATAAAAAAATCAATAATTAAATATTTCACAAAATAATAATGTAAAATTCATAAAAATTTCATAATAATTATATATTATTTTTATGTGAGTTGTGATAAAATTTATAATAGGTGATAGTATGACTAGAAATAATAGTGACTCAAATAGTAAAATATTTAAAACCTTAGATGAACAAATAGACATACTAAAAAAAAGAGGGCTAATTATAGAAGATGTAGATGCTGCTAAACAAATATTATTGAGAGAAAACTATTTCTTTTTAAGTGGCTATAGACATCTATTGTTAAAATCAAAAGAAGATAAAAATTATTTGCCTGGAGCAAACTTCAGGGAATTGTATGCTCTATTTAATTTTGATAGACAAATAAGAAATGTTATTTTTAAAAATTTGTTAATAATAGAAAATAATATAAAAAGTATTTTTTCTTATCAATTATCTAAAAAATATGGTTTTAAAGAAAAAGATTATTTGAAACCTTCTAACTTTACAAATAATCCAGAAAAATTTAGACAAGTTAATGATTTGATAAAGAAAATGAAAAGACAAATTAGAATAAATGGAAGTCAACATTCAGCAACAAAACACTATCAAACAAATTATGGTTATATTCCTTTATGGATTGTTGTAAAAGTACTATCTTTTGGAATAGTATGTGAATTATATACTATTATGAAGAAAGAGGATCAAATAGAAATTTCCGAAATATATAACATACCTTCAGAAACTTTAAGTATATATTTACCTATTTTAGCTAATTATAGAAATTTGTGTGCACATGAAGATATCTTATATGATTATAAAACTAATAGACCTATACCAGATACAACTTATCACAATTTATTGAATATTTCTAAGCTTGATGGGGAATATATTTATGGAAAAGATGATTTATTTGCATTGACAATAATACTTAAAAAGATGTTATCTACAGAAGAATTTAAATTGTTTATAAATGAAATAACTTACGAAATAGATGTTTTAGAAGGAAAGTTAAAAACAATAAAAATAGAAAAAGTATTAAATGTAATAGGATTCCCAACTAACTTTAAAGAAATAAGCTATTTAGATAAGGAGTTATAAAATGAAAAAAAATACTTTATTGAATGTAATTATACTTCTCTTTGCATTTTTTATAGGAGCGATAGGCATGTATGCCGCAGTTCAATATATACCTGTATTTGCTAAAAAAGATGGAGCACAAACAGTAATTAATAAAAGTGAGAAAGAGGTAACAGTAACAGATAAAGGTATTGCAGATTCTGTTGAAAAATTATATGATGCTGTTGTAGTTGTTGGAGCATATCAAAACGGAAGACTATTTAGTAGTGGTACAGGTTTTGTTTATGATGAAGATGATAAATATGCATATATATTGACAAACTCTCATGTAGTAGAAGATTCAACTTCTATTAAAGTAAAATTTACAAATGATTCTGTTGAGACAGTTGAATTAGTAGGTAATGATTCTTATTCAGATATAGCTGTATTAAAAATAGAAAAAGAAAAAGTTATTAAAGTTGCTACGTTAGGCAATAATGATAATAGTAGGCTAGGAGATACTGTATTTACAATAGGTGCTCCTATATCTGATGAATATTCTTGGACAGTTACAAGAGGAATATTATCGAATAAGGATAGGTTAATAGAAGTTAATACAAGCAGTGCCAGTGATTGGGTAATAAATGTTTTACAAACAGATGCTGCTATAAATAGTGGTAATAGTGGTGGACCACTAGCTAATTCAAATGGTGAAGTAATAGGTATAACTAATATGAAACTTATAAGTAGTGGTGTTGAAGGAATTGGATTTGCTATTCCAATAGAAGATGCTATTAATTATGCTACTCAATTAAGAGAAAAAGGAAAGATAGATAGACCTTTTATCGGAATATCTATGTTAAATTCAACTGATACTTATGCTTTAGCTCAATATCGAATTTCAGTTCCTAATGATGTTACTGGCGCAGTTGTAATGAGTGTAGAAGCTTCATCTCCTGCTGATAAAGCTGGTTTGAAAATTGGTGATGTCGTAACGGCAATAGGTGATTATGAAGTTACTTCAGTAGCAAAATTAAAATATTATCTATATAAATTTAATCCAAATGATGAAGTAACATTAAAATATGTAAGAGATGGCAAGACAGAAACTGCTAAATTAAAGTTGGCAAAAAGTGAATAGCGATTCACTTTTTTTATGTAAAATATTAGTTTTTTTATTTGAAATTCTTGCAAAAAAAAATATATATATTTAAAATATAATTAGGTGATAATATGTCAGATTATAAAAATATTGATTTTGAAGAGTCTTACAATAATAGTGTAGGCGTAAAAGCAGAAAAGTTAAGAATTAGAAAAGAAAAAATTAGAAAAAGAAAAATTGCCAAAGCTATTTCTATGTTTATGGCAGCAGCACTTATAGGTTCAACATACTTATCAGTAAATTTATATGGAGTAGCAAAGGATAAAATAGAAAATTATAGTTCTACACAAACAATATTAAAATATGCCGATGATATTGTGGGATTAAATGATGAAATATCAGATAAAAATAATCAATCGATATTAGAGATTGCTAAACGAAGAAATATTGTAGAAGTTCCAAATGGGGATGATGCGATTACTCATTATATGTATTATAGTATTCAAGAAATAAATAAATATCTTTCAAGAACGAAAGCTGAATATTTTGATGCTGTTATCTATAGTATATATATAACTGATTTAAATGAAAATAATGAAGAGCATGCTAATAAATTTGTTTCAGATATTTTAATTGATTTAAATTCAATTTTAAATGGTGATCCAGAAAGAAATATAGAATTAGCTCATAAATTAAAGGATGTATACGAATTTGAAGATTTATTTGGAGAATTATCTAAAGAAGAATATTTGAAATTATCAAAAGAAAAAGCTAAATTATATGCTCCAATTATTAGAAATGAATTTAAACAAATGATTGAAGAAAAAAGCAATGAAGTAGAAAGAGGCTATAGTTTGTAATGGATAAAGAAATGGAAATAGTTACACTAGAAAATGGCAAAGAATATATGATTCTAGAAAGAATAAAAAAAGATAAAGATGAATATGTATATCTTTCTAATAAAGAGAATGAAAATGATTTTTGTATACGAAAAATAAATGGTGATACACTATATGGTCTTAAGGATAAAAATGAATATTTTTCTGCTCTTTCATTACTTAAAGATCATAATAAAGAATTATTAAGCAAAGTAAATATTGAGAGTTAAATAGCATTTTAACTTTTTTTAGTTTATTATAAAAATTAATTGTAAATTCATTAATTTACTGTGATATAATACAAGAGAAATGAGGGATTTATATGTCATTAAAAGCGGGAATAGTAGGATTACCTAATGTCGGTAAAAGTACTTTATTTAATGCTATTACTAAAAAAAATATATTAGCAGCAAATTATCCATTTGCAACTATTGAACCAAATGTTGGGGTTGTTACAGTTCCAGATACTAGATTAGAATTTTTAGAAAATTTATATACACCTGATAGTTTAGTACCTACAACTTATGAATTTATAGATATAGCTGGATTAGTTAAAGGTGCATCAAATGGAGAAGGCTTGGGCAATAAATTTTTATCTCATATTAGAGAAGTTGATGCTATTGTTGAAGTTGTAAGATGTTTTGAAAATGCGGATATAACACATGTCGAAGGAAATGTTGATCCGATAAGAGATATAGAAATAATTAATGTTGAACTTATTATGTCTGATTTAGAGATAGTTCAAAATAGAATTTCTAAAATTGGGAAAAAAGCTGATATGACAAAAGATAAAAAAGAACTGTTAGAGATAAATACTTTAAAAAAATGCAAAGAAAATCTAGAAAAAAATATAGCTTTAAGGAATGTGGTATTTACTGAAGAAGAATTAGAGTTACTTAAAAACTTTAGTTTCATAACACTAAAAAAAATAATCTATGCTGCAAATGTTAATGAAGAAGATGCGATAGTTGGCACAAACAAATATGTTGAATTAGTTCGTGATTATGCAAGTAAAGAATCTTCTGGAGTTGTCGTATTATGTGCTAAATTAGAAAGTGAATTATCAGAATTAGAAGAGAGCGATAAAAAGAATTTTATGGAAGAAATTGGATTATCTTCAAGTGGTTTAGATAAATTAATATTTGAAACATATAATTTATTAGGATTGGCAACGTTTTTTACAGCTGGACCTAAAGAATGTAGAGCGTGGACATTTAAAAAAGGAATGAAAGCACCAGCTTGTGCAGGTATAATTCATTCGGATTTTGAAAGAGGATTTATTAGATGTGAAACTATGAGCTTTAATGATTTAGAAACTTATGGAACTGAATTAAAAGTTAAAGAAGCGGGTAAAATGCGTTTAGAGGGAAAGGATTATATAATGCAAGATGGCGATATCTGTTATTTTAGATTTAATGTCTAAAGCATAAAAATATTGACATAAATTTAATTTGTGTGTTATTATCAATTATGCATTTATATATTTTATTATATAATGCTTTGTGGAAGGGAATAGCGGATTTGCCCAAACCACAACAGCGAAAATATGAAAGGATGTGTTTTTCGTGGCAAAAGAAGTCGTAAAGAAAATTAAATTACAAATTGAAGCCGGTAAAGCAACACCAGCTCCACCTGTTGGAACAGTTTTAGGTCCTGCTGGAATCAATTTACAAGAATTTTGTACAAAATTTAATGAAGCTTCTAGGGATAAAATGGGAGATATAATTCCTGTTGAAATTTCTATATATGAAGATAGAACATTTGATTTTGTATTAAAAACAGCTCCTGCAGCATTTATGATTAAGAAAGCAGCTAAGATTAAATCTGGAAGCAAGAAGGGTGCTAATGAAGTTGTTGCTACAATTACTAAGGACGATTTAAAAAATATTGCTGAAGCTAAATTACCTGACCTTAATGCATATGATGTGGATGCAGCTATGAAAATTATTGAAGGTACTGCAAGAAATATGGGCGTTGCTGTTAAAGGTGTAAATGATGTTGAATTAGCTCATCAAGCTGAAGAAGCTCATCAAGCTGAGATTGAAGAAGCAAAAAGAGAAGCTAAATTAGAAGCATTAGAAGAAGAAATGAAATCTAATAGTAATGTAGAAGTAGAAGTAATAACTGAAAAAGATAACGAAGAAAACGAAAATAAAGAAGAAAATTAATGAATATCCGCTAATAAACCACGATTGGAGGGAAAAAAGTGAAGAAATTTGGAAAGAAATACGTGGAAGCTTCAAAAAAAGTAGACAAAAACAAATTATATTCTGTTGAAGAAGCAATCAAATTGGTAAAAGAAACTAGTACTACTAAATTTGATAGTACTGTTGAAGTTGCTATTAAATTAAATATTGATACTAAAAAATCTGATCAACAAATTCGTGGATCACTAGTATTGCCAAATGGTACTGGTAAAACTAAAAAAACATTAGTTTTAGCTAAAGGAGCACAAGCTGAAGCAGCTAAGTCTGCTGGTGCAGATTATGTTGGAGATGTTGACTTAATAGATAAGATTCAAAAAGAAAATTGGTTTGATTTCGACATTATTATAGCTACACCAGAAATGATGCCTGCTTTAGGTAAAATTGGTAAGTTACTAGGGCCTAAAGGATTAATGCCTAATCCAAAAACTGGAACAGTAACAACTACTCCAGAAAAAGTTGTTGAAGATGTTAAAAAAGGAATGATTGAATTTAGAGCAGATACATATGGAAATGTTCATTCAATTATAGGAAAAGTTTCTTTTGAAGAAAAATCTTTAATAGAAAATATTCAACATTTAATGAATACTATTCAAAAATTGAAACCTTCTACAGTTAAAGGAACTTATGTTACAAATATATCAATTAGTACAACTATGGGTCCTGGAATTAAGATTGACAAAAATTCTTTTGACAAGTAAAAGAAAATATAATATAATAAATTGAAATAAAAGAACTTTTTACCGAAGACAGTAGGGGATTTTTCTTAATAATCCTACCGAGGGAAGTTATAGAGTATATAGAGCTTTGTACTTTCCTTTTGGAAAGTTTTTTTATATAAATAAAGGAGGATATAAAATGGCAAGTGCAAAAATATTAGAAGAAAAGCAAAATATCGTCGATGAAATCGTTGATAAATTAGATAGTTCTAAAAGTATTTTAGTATTTAGTTATCAAGGATCAACTGTTGAAAAAATTTCTGAATTGAGAAAACAACTAAAACAAGATGATAGTGAAGTAAAGATATATAAAAATAGGTTACTTAAAAGAGCACTAAGCAATAAAAATATTGATATTGATTCTTATTTAAAAGGACCTAATGCAGTTGTTTTTGGCAAAGAAATACTTGAACCAATTAAAATATTGACTAAATTTGCAAAAGAAAATGAAAATGTTAAAATTTTAACGGGTATTATCGATGGTGAAGTTGCTACTCTTGACGTAATTAAAGAATATGCATCAATTCCATCAATGGAAGGCTTGCTTACTATGCTTGCAGGTGGTATGATAGAACACGTAAAAAATCTATCAATAGGACTTAATTTATATGCCGAAAAATTAGGTGAAAATAAATAATTGAAAGGAATGATTTGAAATGGCAAAATTTACAAAAGATGAATTTATTAATGGTTTAAAAGAAATGACTATTCTTGAAGTTAAAGAATTAGTTGATGCAATGAAAGAAGAATTTGGAGTAGATCCAAGTGCTGTAGCTGTAGCTGCAGCTCCAGTTGCTGCTAGCGAAGAAGCAGAAGCTTCTACTAAAACAGTTGTTTTGAAAGATGCTGGAGCAGCTAAGATTGCAGTAATTAAAGTTATAAGAGAAATTACTGGATTAGGATTAGTTGAAGCTAAAGGAATAGCTGATAAAGGTGGAAATATTAAAGAAAATATTCCTGCTGAAGAAGCAAATGAAATTAAAGCTAAATTAGAAGAAGCTGGAGCTACTGTAGAATTAGCTTAAAAAAGACATACATGTCTTTTTTTTTGGAATTAATTTTAATCTTTAACATAAAATAAAAGTGTGTTAATATAATAGTAGTAAAGAGTGGTATTATGAAGTCAAATAAAAAATATGGCTATGGATTTGTATTTACAGTAGTAATAATTTTTATGATATTTTTGTATATAGCATTTTATTACATGGAAATGTTGTTAAGATTAATCGGAGTTTAGATATGAAAAAAATGACTATTACTTGGATGTTAATGCTAATGCTATTATTAACATTACTTTTATTTATTGGTGTTAATATTAAAAATAAAAATAAAAATTATGTTGCATTGGAAAATGATTTGAAAGAAATTTCTCAAGTATATTTTGGCCAAGATGCTAACTCTAAAAAATTGCCTCAAAACAAAAAATATATAAAAATAACACTTGATGAATTAAAAAAATTAGGATTAGAAATAAATAATAAAATAGGAAATGAAGAATGCGATGGATATGTAAAAATAACAGGATTAACAAATTCATTTAAATATGAAGCTTTTATAAAATGTGATAATTATGAAACTAATGGTTATGAGGAGTAATTTTTATAAAAATAAGAAAAAATAAAAAAAATACTTGCAAAAAAGAAAAAAGTGTAGTAATATTAAACACGTTGTGCAGAAAAGACATGACAAAGATGTAAAATATCGAAAAAAGGCTAGAAAAGTATTGACACTAAAATTTATATTTGGTATATTACAAATGCACTTAACAAAAAGAATTGGTGCAGAAATGATCTTTGAAAACTAAGTAAAAAATTTGAGTTATGTAGCTAGTATTAAACAAAAAATAAATTAATAAATTTTTATTGAGAGTTTGATCCTGGCTCAGGATGAACGCTGGCGGCATGCCTAAGACATGCAAGTCGAACGA
>CANQSL010000004.1 GCA_947626515.1 uncultured Bacilli bacterium | reverse complement strand
TGTATTGTAAATTATAAGTAAATATGCTATTATTATATTGCTTACATTTTATGGCGGCATAGCTCAGTTGGCTAGAGCGACCGGTTCATACCCGGTAGGTCGGGAGTTCGACCCTCTCCGCCGCTACCAAGAGAAAATCTGCTCGAGCTTTTATGTTTGGGCTTGATAAATAACTAATTCAGAAATGGATTAGTTTTTTTGTGTTTGCTAAAACTATTTCTACTATCATTAATGGAAGTATAAGAAAAATAGATAAAAACAATTTAACTTATATCGAACCAGATAGAATAATCATAAATGATACAACATTCTTAATATTTAATTATTAATGAAGTCTTTATTGAAAATTTATCTAATAAGACTAAAACTCTTATTGAAAATAATGAGGCACTTAATTTAAGAGTTAAGACTTTAAATGATACTATTAAAGAAAAGGATAATGAAATATCATTTTTAAAATCTAAAATAAAGGATATACAAAATGCTCTTGAAAAGATGAGTTTAAAAAACTAATTTCATTCCTACATAGTAAACTTCATAGTTGGTATGATAAAGATGATAAATATATTGATGTTGTTAATGAAATGTATGATGATGTATTAGATTATGACATTGAAGATTTAGATTTAAGCAAAGAAAAAGATGATTTTGAAAGATAAATCATCTTGGAAGGTTAAATTTTTTAACAAGCTTTAATTCATCATTTTGTTGTTCTGAATAAAATTTGTTTTGAAATTCTTGTAAAGCAATATTATATTCAGCAATAGCTCTTTCATCATCTTTTAAACAATCACCATAAATATTCCCATCAAAAGCTTTTAAAATATACCAATCTTTATTATATAAGCAACAATGTATTCCATATTTTTCACATAATCTAAACTTTTCTAATTCTTTTAATTCAGAACTAGCGTATCTAATAGCATTAATAACATTTAATGCTTTTTCTTGTTCTTCTTTAGATGACTGCCAAAAATCACAGGAAGTAATTGATGGTCTAGGATCATTATAAGAAACATTAGGATTACCTTTTTTAATACTTTCAAAATTAAAATTATCAGCTTTATAAACTATGTCTAAAGATTTATGATAAATATCAGTATTTTTATATGTATCATCATCTTTTTCATAAATAGTTGGTGTTTCGACATTTGTTGGGAATTGTACAACTTTTGGCTTTAAATAAGATTTTCTTCCAATACATACTAATTCTATTGGTTCATTGCTTGATATACTTGTATTTACAATTTCTTGAATACATTGACTAAATGCAGTTTTTATATAATCTCCTGTTTTGTCAAATCGTTTATCTACGCATTCGATACTATTAACAATTAAAACATTACCATTTCTCTTAATAGGACAAAATGCAGCTAAATCACCTAATTTATCATATATTAGTAATATTCTTCCGTTTCTACATAAAGCAGCATGTAATAAATGATTATGAGCAATATCTAATGTTCTTATACAGCAATTAGCTTTGTATCCCAATTCAAATATTTTATAATCATCAAATTTTAATGTTTGAAATTTGTATCCATCTACTGATATACCTTCTACATATGGGATACTAGATTCAACTCTTTTTTTCATCTCCCTATATATTTCAACTATACTTTTTAAAACATCATCATTGCTATATCCGGTTTTATTGCCTAAAACAATATTTTCTAAAAAATCATTATTATTTAATAAATAACAATCAGGCGTTATTATTTTTCTATTTATGTCATATTTTTCAGTTTCTAGTATTGAAACAACCTTTTTCATTGTAATTTCGTTATGACATTTTTCAAGTATCTCATCATAGTTGTTATAAAAATAATACCATCTTTTATATAATTCTGAATTCTTATTATTTAACATATCTATAAAGTGATTGTTTTTTGAAGTTTCAAACATAAAATTAATAAATCTTCTATCTATTGATGGTAAATATTTGTTGTACTCTTCAATCATTAATACTTTACTTACATCAGCTTTAGCAACATTAGCTAAAAATGTTCTATTATACTCTCCATATTTACCACTTAATATTTCAATACTTCTTTCATAACCAAATATAAAATATAGTTTTATACATATTCCATATATTGAAGACAACTCATCTTGAGTTTTATCTTCTAAAAATTTCAATAATTTATTAATATGTTTTACATTTATTTTAGATAATTGATCAACAGTTATACCACTTAAATATCTAGCACTTGCAAGAGAAATATTAAATTTTAAGTAAAACATTAATCTTAAGTCTTTATTTAAATAATCATATTGACTTGTTAAATTATTAATATCTTTATATGTTAATAAATTATAATTTAAATTTCTTTTTAAAGTTTTATACATTGTTTCTGAATTTATTGAACTATCTTTCATTATGATAGATAGCAAATATCTTAACATTTTTTCTTTTATTAATTCATCATCTATTTCATATAAAAGTATTTCAAATACTTTTTGATTTAAATCATTTGAATGTAGTAATCTTCCATAAACATCACATATTCGTCCATTTATAAGATTATTTCTTGTTTTCATTTCATCCATAAATTGTTCAAATGTTTTTCCTTTTGATTTAATATTTTCAATTATATATTTTTTTATTGCTTGATTATTATTTTTATCATTCCTTATATAATCTATAAAAAACAATTCATCATCATTTAGTTGTGAAATTATACTTTCATCAAGCTTGCTTATATCGATAGAAAATAATATTCTTTCAATATTTTTATATCTTTGTCTAAAATCAATAGGAAGTAAAATATCATTTGTATAACTATTTAACTTTTCAATTATTCTTAATTGCTTATCGCTTGATAATGATTTAAATTGATCACTATAAACTATACTTTCGAATACTTTATTAATGTCATAAGAATGAAAGAATCTATTTTCTATTTTAATAGCAGATGTTAGTGCTGTAATAAAATATTTATTTGTGTACATTTGTTTTTTAATTGATTGTGATTTAATAATCTTATTTAAATTTTCAAGATTCCTTATAACTTGTTCATCCCAATGTAAATTTGTAATATCTTTTTTACCAAATATTAAAACTTTTTGTATTAAATCATTATTCCATAGTTTGTTTTGCAACGAAGAACCTGAATTTTTAAAAAGAGAATTTATAGTATCTCCATCCAGTGTTGATATAAATTCAACAACACTAGAATCAATTAATAAATTTATTTCTTCATCATCTATTCTTTTTAAAATATTAGTTATTTTTTTATTTTTATATGTTCTAATGTTTTTAAAATCAATACTAAAAGTTGTTGTTTCCATATTATCCCCTTTGACAAATATGCCTTTTATTATAACATATTTTAAATTATTTGGACAAAAAATGTTTAAATATTGGAAAAATGTGATATAAAATTTTTAGTGATTAGTTGTTTATCAACTTTTCCTAGTTCGGATATACTATATTTCCGTACCATTTTGATATTTAAACTCAAACTTTTATAATTTGAGTTTTACTTTAAATCTATTATTAAATATTGAAATTTGTTATAATAAAAATGAAAGGAAAATATTATGAGAAAAAATGTAAAAAATACTGAAGCTATATTTCCAATGCCAGTATTATTGATAGCTACATATAATGAAGATGGAAGTGTTGACGTTATGAATGCAGCATGGGGTATGATGGTTGATAGAGGGATAATTGCTTTAAATTTAACTGAAACCCATAAAACTGTTTCAAACATTAAAAATAAAAAAGCTTTTACTGTAAGCATAGCAGATAGCAAACATGTTAAGGAAGCAGATTATTTTGGTATTGTATCTTCTAATGATACTCCAAATAAGTTTGAAAATAGTGGTTTAACATCAATTAAATCTGAGTTGGTTGATGCGCCAATAATAAATGAGTTTCCAATTTGTATGGAATGTGAATTTTTAGAGTATCAAGATAATGTTTATGGTTGTGGTGTTATAGGCAAAGTCTTAAATGTCACTGCATTAGAAACAGTATTTAAAGGGGAAAATATAGATATATCTTTAGTTGATGCTATAGCATTTGATCCTTATACACATGGATACTATAAAGTTACCGAAAGAGTAGGAAATGCTTTTAAAGATGGACTAGATTTAAAAAAATAATTTTTTTAGGGGGATTAATATGAACGAATATATGAAAATGGCAATTGTCAAAGCTAATGAGGGAATATCAAAAGAAGAAGGAGGCCCTTTTGGTGCAGTAATAGTTTCTAAAAATGGAGATGTTATATCTTGTGCAAATAATAAAACTTTATTAGATAAAGATCCTACAGCACATGCAGAGATTGTTGCAATTCGTGAAGCGTGTAAGATTTTAAATACTAATGATTTATCAGAGTATGTTTTATATACATCATGTGAGCCATGTCCTATGTGCTTATCAGCGATAATATGGGCTAATATAAAAGAAGTTTATTTTGGATGTACGAAAAATGATGCTGCAGATATAGGTTTTAGGGATAAAGCGATATATGACTTTATAGAGGGAAAAAATGAAATGATTACTTTGCAGCAAATTGATAGAGAACCATGTCTTAAGATAATGAAAAAATATAATGGACATATTTATTAAAGGAGATTAATTTATGAATTTTGAGAATGTAATAAAAAATAGATGTGCTATAAGAAAATTTAAAAAGGAAAAAGTAAGTAATGAAATAATTACAAAAATATTAGAAGCTGGTACTTTAGCTCCTACAGCTAAAAATCTTCAACCACAAAAGATATTTGTAGTTGAATCAAATGAAGGTTTAGAAAAAATAGATAAAGCATCACCTTGTAGATACAACGCTCCAATATGTTTTATTGTTGCATGCGATAAATCAAAATCTTTTAATAAAAATAATCATTCTACTTACGAAATTGATGCTTCAATAGTAGCAACGCATATGATGTTAGAAGCTACAAATTTAGGAGTAGATAATATTTGGATAGAGATGTTTGATAGAGACATATTAAAAAAAGAATTTAAAATGGAACCTGACATAGAACCTATAATGATTATGCCAATAGGTTACAGAACTGAAGATTGTCCTGTTAGTCCAATGCATTTAATTAGAAAAAATCTTGACGAATTTGTTGAATATGTATAAAAAAACAATTGATAGTGTAATCAATTGCTTTTTTAATCGTTATCTATTCTTTCTTTATCATAATCAATAATTTTCCCAGAAATAGCATCTATTTCATAATCATATTCATATTCTTCATATATAAATTCAACACTATATTCGTGATCTTCTTTATCAAACTCAACTTTAATTTTTTTAGGATTACTAATTTTTGAGTGATTTAACGCTATTTCTTTAGCTTTGTCAGAACTAATATAAGTAGTAGTTTTGGTAGTAGTAGTTTTCTTTGTTGTTGTTTTATTGTCGTAATAATAATCATCGTCATCATCGTCATAATCGTCGTCATCATCATCGTCATAATCAATATCAGTGTTGTTATTAGTTGTATTTGAATTAGTTGTTATATCATCATTTATTTCTTTTTTAGAATTAATAATATTACCATTTACTGCATCTATTTCATAATCATATTCATAAGAATTAGTTTCAAATTCCACATCATAAACTATCATTCCGTCATCAGCATCAAATTCTATTTCTAATTTTTGTGGATTAGTTACTTTAGCATGATTTAATGCAATGTCTTTAGCTTTTTCTTTACCTATATATGCTTTAGTACTCGCTTCTCCTTGTTTTTCTACATTAGTTAAACTACTGTTTTTTCCTTCAGCTAGTACATTTATTTCATTTATTGAAAGATTAACTAAATCTTCTTTTTTTAATAGTGAGTTATTTTTTGTTAAATCTACAATAAGTTTTGCTTTTCCTAAAGATATATCATAATCTTTAGATAGTTTTTCTTCTTCACTTAAATTTTTATTATTTGACATTGTTTGACTAAGCACTGAACTTTGAATTTTATCAGTATTTAATATATTATCAATTTTACTAACTAATTCTTTTCTAATTTTTTCTGCTTTATTTTGATCATTATTATCTACTGAAATAAGAATTGAATTTGAGATATCGTCTAAATATCCTTTAGTAACCATAGATCCAATAATAGCATTTAAAGCTATGTCTATATCAACTTTTTCTAAATCCATTCCGTCTAAAATCTCTTTAGCATCATCATTTAGTGCTTTATACTTTATAATTTGATCTTTTTTATTTATTTTTAATTCAATGCTAGGATTAACATCAATATCTATAATAGAATCTACTTTAAAATTAGTATCATAAGAAAAATATGAAATCCCTAATATTAAAATTATTGCACTTACAGCTATAGATAATCTAAACCCCCAAAAACTTTTTTTAGATTTCTTTTCCATTTCTTTTTTCCTTCCATTTCTAATTTTTTTACACTTTAAGATAATTTCATCAAATTGATCAGGGATTTCGTTATTGTACATATCAAATAATTTTTGTTT
Source organism: uncultured Bacilli bacterium (assembly GCA_947626515.1). Lineage (GTDB taxonomy): Bacteria > Bacillota_I > Bacilli_A > RF39 > UBA660 > UMGS1124. Next base: position 46,148 of record CANQSL010000004.1, on the reverse strand, counting down.
AAATTCTTTTTTCTTCATTATATTTCCTCCTTTTCCTTTATTTTTTTAATAGCACGATGATATTTTGAAAGTACTGTAGATAAATTACTATCTATTATTTTAGCAATTTCTTGAAATTTAAATCCCCATAAAAGGTGAAGTAAGATTATTGTTTGTTCTTCTTGAGATAATTGTTTTAATAAAAATTTTAAAAAAATTTGATCTTCCTTAGAATTTTTAGTAGTAATTAACGTTTGATCTATGTCAACTGTATCTTTTCTTTTTCTTAATTTAGTAAACGCTAAGTTTTTAGTAATTGTAAATATCCAATTTAGAGGTTTTTTCATTGGTTCATAAGAACTTATATTTTCATAAATTTTAATAAATACATCTTGGATATTATCTAATGCATCGTCTTTATTTTTAAGAAGTGTTAAACTATATGAATAAATTGGAGCTTTTAATATTTCATATAATTCATGAAAAGCCTCTTGATTATTTTCTTTGGTTTTTATTAGCAATTTATCTAAATATGAAGATTCTATTAATTGATTCATTATTTCACCTCTCATTATATTAACGTTTTAAAACATTAATTTATTGCACATTTATTTTAAAATAAATAAATTTAAATAACAATATTATTTTTTTTAAAGAGTTGTTTCTTTTATATAAAATTTATTTTATAATAGTTTAAAGGAATAAAAGTATATTATAAATTTATTGAAAGATTAAATAAAGAGTAGGAGATGAAAATTATGAACGAAATTAAATGTCCTAAGTGTGGAACTTTATTTCAAATTGATGAAAGTGAATATGATAGAGTAGTAAAACAAATTAGAGATAAAGAATTTGAAAAAGAAATAAAAATAAGAGAAGAACAATATAAAAAAGATAAAGAAAATGCAGTAGAATTAGCTATAGCGAATATAGAAAAAGAATTGACACAAAAATTAAATAAAAAAGATTTAGAAATTAACGAATTAAAAAGTAATATAAAGTCAGTTGAAGATGCAACTAAGAATAAATTAGAAAAAGAATATCAAAAAAATCTTAATGAAAGTGCTTTGGAAATAGCTAGTTTAAAAAATCAAATAAAATTACAAGAATCTAAAAACGAATTAAAGATTCAAGAGACGATTGCCTCAAAAGATAAGGAAATTAATTTATTAAATAATAGATTGGAAACTATTAATAACGAGTTTTCATTAAGAGAAAAGTCGATAAAAGAAAATTATGAAGTAAAAATAAAAGATAAAGATGAGCAAATTGCTTATTATAAAGATTTCAAATTAAGACAATCTACTAAAATGATAGGAGAATCATTAGAACAACATTGCAGTATTGAATTTAATAGATTGAGACCTTTATTTAAAAATGCTTCATTTGAAAAAGATAATGACGTAAAAACAGGGTCTAAAGGGGATTTCATTTTTAGAGATTATGACGATGATGGTAATGAAATAGTTTCAATTATGTTTGAGATGAAAAATGAAGCAGATGAAACTAAAAATAAACATAAAAATGAAGATTTTTTAAAGGAATTGAATAAAGATCGTTTAGAAAAAAAATGTGAATATGCAGTACTTGTCTCTATGTTAGAAGCTAATAATGATTATTATAATGATGGAATTGTTGATGTATCTCATCTATATGATAAAATGTATGTAATAAGACCTCAATTTTTTATACCACTAATTACGTTAATAAGAAATTTAGCAAATAAATCTTTAGAATATAAAAAAGAATTGGAAATTATTAGAAATCAAAATATTGATATAACTCATTTTGAAGAAAATATGGAAGCTTTTAAAGAGGGATTTGGAAGAAACTATAGATTGGCAAGTGAACGATTTAAAAAGGCTATTGAAGAAATTGATAAAACTATTGAACATTTAGAAAAAACCAAAGAACACCTTCTTAAGACAGATGATAATTTAAGATTAGCTAATAATAAAGTAGATGATCTTACTATAAATAAACTTACTCATAATAATCCTACTATGAAGCAAATGTTTAAATCTGTTTCTAAAGAAAAAGAAGAAAAAGAAATTAATATAGAAAGTAATTAAGTATGATAGAAAAAACTGTTTTTACAAATAATGATATTGTAAATATTATTAGAAAAAATTATAATATTGAAATTAAAGAAATATTTAAAATAAATAGGGGAAGTGCAAATATATTTTTGTTAAATAATAAGTATATTTTAAAAGAATTTCAATCAAAATATAGTGAAAATGATATAAATAAAGAAATTAAAATAATAGAGCATTTAAGAAAAGATGGCATTTCAGTACCTAATTATATTTCTACAATAGATGGTAAATTTAGTTTTATTTATAAAAATAAGGTTGTAGTATTACAAAAATATATAGATGGATATACTATGGATAAAAATATGGGAAATTATAATCAAATGATAGAATCTGCAAAAGAATTAGGTAAAATAGTTAAATCTTTAGAAACTTTAAATATAAATTTATCTGATAAAGATTATAAATCTTGGTATTCAATCTCAAATCTTAAAGAAAGTATAGATAAATATAAAAATTTAATTAAGCAAGTAGAAGGACCTTATAAAGAAAAAATAATTTTAGATTTAAATGATAAAATAAAAATGATACAAGAAATAATAAAAGGTATCGATATTAAAGATATGGATAAAATTACTATAAAGAATACTCATGGCGATTATAGTGTTTTGCAATTTATATATAAAGATGAAAAAATAAAAGCTATAATTGATTTTGTATCAGCTTCAAAAATACCTATAATATGGGAATTAATAAGATCTTTTACATATATAGATCAAGATTGTAAAGATGGAATAATTAATGTTAATCATTTAATTGATTATATAAAAGAATTTAATAAATATGTAAAATTAAATAATTATGATATTAAATATATGTCTACATTATATTTATTGCAATTGCTTAATAGTACTTATGGCTATAGGCAATATATAAGTGATAATAGTAAAATAGATTTATTGACTTTTGCTATATATAGAACTAATTTATGTAGAAATTTATTTAAAAATAATAAATTAATTACTAAAACTTTGCAAGAAAGTATTAATTAAATAACTTATTGTAAGGAGTTTTTATGAAGAAAAAAAATCTGATTTTAGTATCAATAGTTATTATATTTATATTTTTTTTAATTTATATAGCATATATATTTAATTATATACCTCATAGAAAATATACTAATGAGTACTTTAATATAAAAACTTATATAAGCAAATATGACAAAGACGAAGATGGAATTGATGATCAAACTGATATATTAAAAAGTGCAAGAGAATATTTAAATACTAAACCTAAATATAAAAGCAAATATTATGGAACGGGATATCCTAGTGATGAGTATGGTGTTTGTACTGATGTAGTTGCTTTTGGATTAAAAAATTCTGGATATGATTTAATGGAGTTAGTTAATAAAGATATAAAAAATAATAGAGATAAATATAATATAGATGTAGTTGACAAAAATATTGACTTTAGAAGAGTAGATAATTTAAAAATTTATTTTGAGAACAACGCAATATCTTTGACAACAAATATAAAAGATATTGATGCTTGGCAGGGTGGAGATATAGTTATTTTTAGAAATCATATAGGTATAGTTTCTAATTACAGAAATAAGTCAGGAATACCTTTTATATTACATCATGCTAATCCATATCAAAAATATTATGAAGAAGATATATTAGAATATAGAGATGATATAATTGGACATTATAGAATTAGTTAAATAATATCTTGAAATTTTTAACTATATCATATATAATACGATTAAGCAGATGAAAAAAGAGTAGTAATAAATATATTTTTTTAAGAGAATTAGTGGTTGGTGCAAACTAATAAAAATAGTTTATGAACTTGCTTTTGGATGTGAAAGGATAATTCCTTTATAAATTAAGAGTATAAATTAAGGTGGTACCACGTAAATTACGTCCTTTTGCGATGTAATTTTTTTTTGGAGGATTTGTGGAAAGTATTGTATTATTTATTGGTAGTTATTTAATTTTATTTATATTATATTTTATATTTTTTTATCTCTTTGGTTTAAAAAAGAAAAGTATTTTAAATAGTTTACAAGTACAATTTTTAAAAATAAGATCAAAGATAGATAAGAAAGATTTAAATCCAAAAAAGATAGGTATTTTAATTTGTTTAATAGACCCTTTTATAATAAGTTTTACAGGAACAATAATTTCTTTTCCTAAATGGAATATTGTTATTAAACTATTATTGGGATTTGTTATACTAATGGCTCTAATTTATAGTTTTTATGAAATATTAGGTAGAATAATTAAGAAAAGAGGAAATTTATTATGAATTTTAATGAAATAGAAAAAAAATGGCAAAAATATTGGATAGACAATAAAAGTTTTGAGGCTATAACGGGAAGTAAAAAAAAGCCATATTATATTTTGGTTGAATTTCCATATCCTTCTGGTTCTGGATTACATGTTGGGCATGTCAGAAGCTATACAGCTCAAGATGCAAAAGCTCGTATGATGAGATTGAAAGGATATAATGTTTTATATCCAATGGGATGGGATGCATTTGGTGCTCCTGCAGAACAATATGCTATAAAAAATCATATTCATCCAAAAGATGCAGTTAAAGAAAATATAAAAACATTTAAATCTCAAATGATGTCTTTAGGTTTTTCATTTGATTGGGATAGAGAATTTTCTACAACTGATCCAGAATATTATAAATGGACACAATGGCAATTTCTTGAATTTTATAAACATGGAATGGCTTATAAAGATACTGTTCCTGTAAATTGGTGTCCAAATTGTAAGAGTGTTTTATCAAATGAAGATGCAGCTGGAGGAGTATGTGAACGTTGTGGTACACAAGTTATACAAAAAGAAAAATCACAATGGATGTTGAGAATGAGTGATTATTCAGAAGATTTACTTAAAGGTTTAGATGATACACATTTTGCTCCTAAAGTTAAATTGGGTCAAATAAATTGGATAGGTAAATCAACTGGAGTAGAATTAGATGTAGATATAGTTGGCGGAGGAAAATTTTCTGTATTTACAACATGTATTGAAACAATATATGGTATAACATTTTTTGTTATAGCTCCAGATGGAAAATTGATAAAAGAATTATTACCACGTGTTGAAAATAAAGAAGAAGCAATAAATTATATTGAAGAGACAAAAAAGAAATCTAGCATGGATAGAACAGAGTTAAATAAAGGTAAAACTGGATGTATATTAAAGGGAATTAAAGCTATACACCCAATTACTAAAAAGGAAGTTCCAATATTTTTAGGAGACTTTGTATTAGGAGATTATGGTACAGGAGCTGTAATGGCTGTTCCAAGTCATGATCAAAGAGATTTTGAGTATGCTGTGGCTCATAATATTGATATGTTACAAGTAATCGATGGTAGAGATACAACTGATTGTGCATTTGAAAAACAAGATTATTTAGGTCATGAGTGCAAATTGATTAATTCAGAAGAATTTAATGGATTTACAGTTGAAGATGCAAAGAAAGCAATTACAAAAAAATTAGTTGATATGGGTATTGCACGAGAAGTTAATAATTATAAAATGAGGGATTGGATATTTTCACGTCAAAGATTTTGGGGAGAACCTATTCCAATGATTTATTGTGAAGATTGTGGATGGGTACCGATGAATGAAGAAGATTTACCACTTTTGCTTCCTGATGTAGTTAATTATGAACCAACTGAGGATGGAGAAAGTCCTCTAGCAAATATTACTGATTGGGTTAATACAACATGTCCAAAATGTGGTAAAAGTGCGAAAAGAGAAACTGACACTATGCCTAATTGGGCAGGATCAAGTTGGTATTTCTTAAGATTTATGGATCCACATAACACACATGAATTTGCTTCTATGGATGCTTTAAAATATTGGAATAGAGTAAATTGGTATAATGGTGGTATGGAACATACTGCAAGACATCTGTTATATGCAAGATTCTGGGTTCAATTCCTTTATAATATAGGATTAGTTCCAAATAAAGAAATGATAGATGTTAGAGTTAGTCATGGTATGGTTTTAGGCTCAAATAATGAAAAGATGAGCAAATCAAAAGGCAATGTCATTAATCCAGACGATATTGTAAAAGAGTATGGCGCAGATGTTTTAAGAATTTATGAAATGTTTATGGGAGATTATGAGCAAGATGCTCCATGGAGTACTGAAACGTTAAAAGGCTGTAAGCGTTTTTTAGATAAAGTTATTAAATTAAAGGAAAAAGTTGTAGATGATAATAAAATAAGTAAATCATTGGAAAAGATAATAAATAAATCAATTAAAAAAATTGAAACAGATTACGATAATTTATCATATAATACAATAATTTCTACATTGATGATTCTATCTAATAGTTATGCAGAACAAGATACTATTACTAAGGAAGATTATAGAATATTATTGACTCTTTTAAATCCTATTGCGCCTCATGTAACAGAAGAATTAAATGAGCAAATTGGAAATAAACCAATATGTGAATCTAGTTGGCCAGAGTACGATGAAGCTAAGACTATTGATGATGAGATAGAAATAGGCGTACAAGTAAATGGAAAATTGAGAGGCAGTATTAAAATTAATGACAATATGTCAGAAGATGAAATAATAAATTTAAGTAAAAATCAAGAGAATGTAAAAAAACATATTGAAGGTAAAGAGATAGTAAAAACTATAGTTATTAAAAGACGTATTGTAAATATAGTTATAAAATAAAAGAAAAGTTAATCTACTTTTCTTTTTTAATATTTTTATTTTTGCCAGTAAATAGCGCTGATATCGAATGGATATTGCTACCTCTCAAGTTGTGAAAAGAAATAATTTTATCAGCATTACTCATAACTTTTCCTTCTTTATATTTGCTTTTTGCAAAAGAAAATGCTCCTATTTTATATCGATTAGAAGATTCTATTAATAATTTTTGTAAATCACTATTTAAAGTATTAAAAATATCCATATTTTTTAATTCCATTTCATTATTTTTAGAATCAATAAATATTCTTAATGGCAAAGGATACATATGATGTAATATTCCGTCAATAATTTTATCTGCTTCATCTAATTTAGAAAAATAATCTGGAAACCATTTAATTGCATTTAAAACAGATTCAATTGGATGAATAAAACCATGTTTATTAGAAAAGCGCATGGCTTTATTATCTGGATTATTTTGCCATGGAGCTACGTATAAATCGTGAAACATAGATATTTTTAAGGCTACAGATGTATCATAGTCATCTCTTTTTTGATATTTTTTTGATAATTTATATGTTAGAATAGTGTCTTCTAATATATGTTCTCCCAATGTTACTTTATCATGATGAAAAAATTCTTCAGTCATTCTTCTTTTAAATTCTTTATGTTTCATTATAGGATTTATTATTTCTAATATATAGATTTGTTCGTCTTTTTTTATATCATATTTTTTAAATAATTTATTCAATAATTCATGTGTATTCATAATATCTCCTAATATAATTATTATAATTAATATCAAAAAAATTATAGCATATAAATTTTTTAGTGTCATTAATTATACTTGATATAGAAAATTATTTAGTTTAAAATATCTTTTGAGGTGTAATATGTTATTATGTATTGTAGGACCAACTGGTGTTGGTAAAACGCGATTAAGTATAGAGTTAGCTAAAAAATATAATGCTTTTATTATAAATGCTGATAGTATGCAAGTTTATAAAGAATTAAATATAGGTACTGCAAAAGTTACTGAAGAAGAAAAAGAAGGTATAGAACATAAATTGCTCGATATAGTCGATGTAGAAGATATGTATACTGTATATGACTATCAAAGAGATTTAAGAAATATATTGGATAAAAATAAACATAAAAATATTATTATAGTAGGTGGTACAGGTTTATATATAAAAGCAGGTTTATATAATTATAAATTTAAAGAAGAAACAAATTCTAATAATTATGATAATTTGACAAATGAAGAATTATATGAATTAGTATTAAAAAAAGATAAAAATTCTAATATACATATTAATAATAGAAAAAGAATGATTAGATTTTTAAATAGAGAAGAGCTTACTTTAGATAAAGATAATTTATTATATGATTGTATATTTATAGGTTTAACTACAGATAGAGAAACATTATATGAAAGAATAAATAAAAGAGTAGATAAAATGATAGATGACGGTTTAATCGATGAAGTGAGATCACTATATGATAAAAATATTAGAAGTAAATCAGTATTAACTGGTATTGGTTATAAAGAATTATATGATTATTTTGATGGCATAATAACATTAGATGACGCTATAGAATTAATAAAAAAGCGTAGTAGAAATTATGCTAAGAGACAATATACATGGTTTAATAATCAAATGAACATAAAATGGTTTAATGTAGATTTTCTTAATTTTTCAAATACTATAAAAGAAGTAGAAAATTATATTGATAAATAACTTTTATTAAGTTAATGGTTTGTAAAATAATTGTAGATTAATATTTTTTTTGAAGTAATCTTATTATATAATTATTCTAGGAATAGAGTGATTATTGTGATAGATGATTTAAAAATAATCAAGAAAAAATATGGGGAAAAAATGTCACATTTATGCAGAGATTTATTTCCAATTATATTAGAAAAGCCAGGAGAACTCTCTAAAATAATGCAAAATAATTTTAATGCAACACATTATTTATACGACGATATAATTAATAATAATTTATTAGCAAGTTTTAAAGAATTTATTTATGCTAAATTTGATAGAAGTAGAAATCCAGTAAATTTAGAAGAAATAGATAAGACTCCAGAGGAATTATTAGATAGTGTTGGTTATAAATTAGTTGAGTGCAAAACGGAAGAAGATATACAAGCCTTTAAAAAATACTATGCTCCAAATGAAGAGTTATGTACGTTTGGTGGCGGTAGGTTAAATAGCTGTAGGGTATTCTTTGCAGTAAAAAAAGATGTAGACAGAATAAAAAGAGAAGATTTTTTAAATCCAGAAAGACAAGATGAATACGGAACAAGTGTAATAAGTATACAATTTACAAAAGACGGAACGAATACTTTGTCAATAAAAAACAGATATAATCATAAAGTAATAAACCCAGATGCAACATTTGGGAATAATTTAGATAATATTGTAGAAGGATTAACCAAAAGCTTTGAAAAATATTATGGAATTACCCAATTACATAAAAGTGAAATATTAGAAATACCAGGATACGTAAGAGCAAATGATGGTAAATATTATAGATATAATTATGAAATGGAAAATATTTATTTTTGCCCAGATAATGTAGTAATAGATAATTTTAAAGTAAAACTTTATGAAAAAGAAAAATATTTAATATTTGATTGTTTTGTATTAGATTTGGAAAAGAAAAAAATAGAAGAAGCAGCTTATTTATCTCTTCATCATCATAGTTTTAAATCATTTATAGATACAATAACAGAAATAGAAAAAATTGAAATAATAAATACTGATAGAGGTAAAGATATACATATAAAAACAAAAGATGGTAATGAAATAAAAATAGGATTAGATAAATTTAATAGAATAATTTCTTATTATAATAAAAATATAAAAAGGATAGGGGGATCATTTTTAGATTATAATACTACTTTAGAAGAAATTCATCTTCCAAATGCAAATCTTATTGAAATGAACTTTTTGTCATCAATTAATAGACCCATAATAATAGATCTACCTAATATTCAAATAGTTGGTTCTAACTTTTTAACTAATAACGAATCGGTTATAAAATTAAATATGCCTAATTTAAAAACAGCAGGCAAATATTTTTTGTATAAAACACCATATATAAATATTAAAATGTCCAATTTGCCATTTATAATAAAAGCAAAATTCTATTATAATAATTTAAAAAAATTACAGCAATTGAAAAAAGAAGAAAAAATATCTAGAAGATCGACATTTTGGAGAGGAATTTAAAATGGAAAAATTAAAAATAATTAAAATAGAAAATTTTAATTATACATTATTGGATAAAGACAATAATGAATATAAACTCAGAATAGAATTTAATGGATTAATACCTAAATTAAATGATTTTATTTATATGGATAAATATTTATTAAAAGAGAATATACTTCTTTCGTTTGGATCATTAGATAGTATATATGGAAAAGATTTAATTAATATTAATGATAAAGAAATAATAAGTATAGTGAGTGGTAATAAAAAAAAATATCTCAAGCGTTTTTATGGATAAGATTTAAGAAAGAGAGATAAACTATGGAACATATTTTGGAAAAAATAAAAGAATTTGATACAATTATAATTCATGGGCATATTAGACCTGACGGCGATTGTATAGGTAGTCAGTTTGGTTTAATGAATATAATTAAGGAAAGCTTTCCGAATAAAAACGTTTATGTTACTGGAATAGATAATAGTACTTTTAACTTTTTAGGGGAAGTAACATTAATTGATGAAAAATTATTTGAGGGAGCTCTTAGCATATGTTTAGATTGCTCTACTTTTGATAGGCTAAGCGATAATAGAATTAATAAATCTAAATATACAATAAAAATTGATCATCATAAAGATAGCGATAAATATTGTGATTACGAATATATAGATTTTAATGCAGTATCTACAACTGAAATAATTTCTGAATTTTATTTAAAATACAAAAATATTTTGAAAATAAATAAAAGTGCTGCTGAAGCTTTATATACGGGATTAGTTACTGATTCAGGTAATTTTTCTTATAAAAATATAACATCAAATACATTTAAAATAGCAAGTTTTTTAGCAACATTAGATATAAATATATCGGATATTAATAATAAGATAAATAAAGAAACAATCGAACTTCTTAGATTTAAAGCAAAAATTTTAAATGATTTTAAAATGACTAAAAACGGTGTTGCATATATAATTATTTATAAAAAAGATTTAATAAGATATAATATAAATGAAAACGATGCTAGTTCTTTAATTTATTTAATATCTAATATTGCAGATATATATGCCTTATTTATAGAAACAGATGAAGGTATAAGGCTAAGATTGCGTTCTAAAAATATTCCTATTAATAATATTGCACAGGAATATGGTGGTGGTGGACACTTACTTGCAAGTGGTGCAATATTAAAGAATTTTAGTGAAGTTCAAGAAGTAATTGATAAATTAGATAAATTGTTAAAATTATAATAAAACTTTACAAATGATGTTTACAAAAAACATCATTTTTCTTGTTTATGAATTGTTGTTATATTATAATTTAAGTATGGTGATAGTATGGCAAAAAAGAAAAAAAGAAAATCTAGTGAAAGTTCTAAACCCAAATTTAGCATAGAATTTATAGGATTAATTTTAATACTTATTGGTGTTATTGGAATTGGTGTTTTTGGACCTGTTGGAAGTATAATTAAACATTTTGCTATATTTTTAGTTGGAACATATTATAATGTATTAATATTATTTTTAATAGTATTAGGTTTATATTTTATATTTAAAAGAAGTATGCCTAAATTTTATTCTTTAAGATTTATAGGAGTTTATATTTTATCATTTTCTATACTTGGATTATCACATATGAAATTTGTAGAAAAGGGCGTTAAATTTAAAGAATTTATAGAAACTACAGTTGAAACTTTAATGAAAATAAAAGGACCAGATTTTGTAAATTTAAGCAATGCCGGTGGAGGAGTAATTGGTTCTATTAGTGGATGGAGTTTAAATAAGTTATTTGATAATCGAGGAGCTTATATAATTTTTTATGTTCTTATATTTTTTGGAATTATTTTATTATTTGACATTTCTATAGGAGATATTGCAGATAAAATTAAAAATGCCTTTAGCAAAATAAAATCTAAAGCAATTGAAGAAGATGAAGAAGAAACTGATGATGATGAAGAAGAAACAGATGAAGTAATAGATAATAAAGTAATTGTTACAAGTAGTGAGGATTTACATAATTATAATAAAAATGAAGTTCAAGAACCTGTATTGAATTCTGTAGAAACTAAACCAAGTTCTACATCTAATTCTAATTATAGATTGCCTAGTTTAGATATTTTAGATCCGATTAAAAAGAATAAAAAAGTTAATACTACCGATTTTTTAGTAAAAACAAAGACAGCATTAGAAAAAGTTTTAGCAGATTTTCAAATAACTGGTAAAGTAGTTCAAATTCATGAGGGACCTACAGTAACTCAATTTGAAGTAGAAATTGCAAGTGGTACTAAAGTAAGTAGAATAACAAGTATTAATAAAGAAATAGCATTAGCATTGGCTGCAAAAGATGTAAGAATTCAAGCTCCTATTCCAGGAAAAAGTACAGTAGGTGTAGAAATACCAAATAAGGAAACAACTAGTGTTCCTATAAGAGAAGTGTTGTCAAATATACCTTCAAATATGCAAAACGCTAAAATATTGTTTTCTTTAGGAAAAGACATTATGGGTAGAAATTGTTGTGCTGATATGTCTAAAATGCCACACCTTTTAGTTGCAGGATCTACTGGATCAGGAAAATCAGTATGTATCAATAGTTTTATAGCTTCTATTTTAATAAGAATGAGACCCGATGAATGTAAATTAGTTTTAGTAGATCCAAAAAAAGTTGAACTTTCAAATTATAATGGAATACCACATTTGCTTTGCCCAGTAGTAAGTGATCCTAAAAAAGCTAGTGTAGCTTTACAAAAAATTGTTCAGGAAATGGAACGAAGATATGATACTTTTAGCGAAAAGAATGTAAAAAATATTGGCGGTTATAATGAATGGGTTGAAAAGCAAAATAAGGAAGCAGGAATAGAAGTAGAGAAAAAGATGCCATTTATAGTTGTAATCATCGATGAGCTTGCAGATTTGATGTTAGTAGCTGCAAAAGAAGTTGAAGATTCAATAATGAGAATTACTCAAATGGCGCGTGCTGCAGGAATACATTTGATTGTAGCGACACAAAGACCTTCAACAGATGTAATTACTGGAGTTGTAAAAGCTAACATACCAAGTCGTATTTCCTTTGCTGTTGCATCTCAAATAGATTCAAGAACTATACTTGATATGGGTGGAGCAGAAAAACTTTTGGGTAAAGGAGATATGCTATATTTACCTATGGGCGAAAATAGTCCAATAAGAATTCAGGGTAATTTTATAAGTGACGATGAGACTCAAAGATTGATTGATTATGTTAGTAAAGAACAAGCAGCTCAATATGATAATTCATTGACTGAAGATGCACCGGATCATATGGCAGCTGGAGCAGGTTTTGAAAAAGATGAATACGATGATCCTTTGTATAACGAGATTGTTGATTTCGCTATAGAAACTGGAAAAATTAGCGCATCATTATTACAAAGAAGATTTAGGCTAGGTTATAACAGAGCTGCAAGAATTGTAGATTTGTTGGAAGAAAGAGGAATTATTGGACCGGCAAATGGTTCAAAACCTAGGGAGGTATTAGTAAAATTAGAGAATAATCAAAATTCAGAAGAAGAATAAAAGGACATTTATTGTCCTTTTTATAATAACATTTTGTATCTATTTACAATTGCATTTATTTTAATAAAATTTTCATTTGAAAAATTATTTTTATATTTAACTAAATTAAAACCACTTGGATTACTTAAAACCTCTTTATATCTAGTTTTAATAAAATTGTATATAAAGTCTAATTCATTATTATTTAAATTAATATTATTTTTTAATGCAAAATTATATATATCATTTTTATTTATATTTTGTACATAACTTTCTATTACGTTTAACATTTTTTAATCACCAATATATTATATGTTTTAAAAAACAAATAAATTACATACTAATAATGGTGGATTATATGAAGAATAAATTTATCTATATTTTTTTAATTGTATTATTTGTCATACCAATAGTTAGAATGTCTTATTTGATGTTTTATAAAAAAGATTATTATAATAAATTATTAGAAGAAAAAAATAATAAAATAATATATGGCAGTACTGCTCCTAGAGGAAGAATTTTAGATAGAAATGGAAATATAATTGTAGATAATAAAGGAGTTAAAACAATAATTTTTAATAAGCTTAGCGGAATAAGCACAGAAGAAGAAATAGAGATTGCTTCATCTCTTGCAAATGTAATAGAAATAGATATTGGTACTAAAGATGAACAAAAATATTTTTATTACTTAAAAAATAAAGAAAAAATAGACGGTTTAGTAGGAAAAGACATATTAAAAAAATATGAAGAAAGAAAAATAACTAGTAAAGATTTATTAAATTATAGATTATCTTTAATAACTGATGACATGTTAAATGAATTGAGTAATATTGATTTAAAAGCTTCAAATATTTTTAATATTATGAATAATGGATATGATTATCAGGATAAAATAATTAAAAAAAATTGTACGGATGAAGAATATAGTACTATTTTAGAAATGAAATTAAGCGGTGTTAGAGTAGAAATGACTTTTGAAAGAATAAATAATTATGAGGGATTACTTTCTAATACTATAGGAGAAGTTGGATTAATTCCTAGTGAAGAAGTAGATGATTATTTAAGCCTTGGGTATTCTTTAGATGATACAGTGGGAATATCATATTTAGAAAAATATTATGAAGCTTATTTAAAAGGAGATAAAGCTCAGTATAAAGTAAATAATGATAATACTTTGACTTTAATTAAGGAAGCTAGTATTGGTAACGATTTAATATTAAATATAGACATTGAATTACAAAAAAGTATCGAAGGAATATTAGAACAGGAAATTTTGAATGCTAAAAAATATCCCAGTGCTAAATATTATAATGGTTCATATATAATTGTTAGTGATCCATCGACTGGTAGTATTTTAGCATTTGTTGGAAAAAGTTTTAATAACGACATTTTTTACGATAATGAAATAGGCAATATTAATAAAAGCTATACAGTAGGTAGTGCAGTTAAAGCTGCAACAATTTCAGTTGGATATAAATACAATATAATAGATATTGGAACTCAAGTAACTGATTCTTGTGTAAAACTTAAAAATAAAACTGAAAAATGTAGTTGGAGAAGATTGGGTAATATTAATGATATACAAGCTTTAGCTTATTCGTCAAACTATTATCAATTTTTAATAGCAGTAGGGTTAACAGGAGAAAAATATAGATATAATATGGCCTTAAATAATTTAGATTATGCATTTAATGCCTATAGAGAAATGCTTAAAAGCTATGGATTAGGAGCAATTACTGGAATAGATTTGGAAAACGAAACTACTGGTATTATAGGTACAACTAAAAGCGATGATTTACTGTTAAATTTAAGCATAGGACAATATGATACATATACGCCAGTAGAATTAGCTCAATATATAAATACTGTGGCGAATGGTGGAAATAGAAATAAATTATCTTTGATGAAGGAAATAGTTTCTTCAAATGGAAAAGTTCTTTTAGATAATACAAATAGTTTTCTTAATAAAGTAGATTTAGAAGAAAAATATCTAAATAGGATAAAAGAGGGATTAAAAAGTGTAGCTTCCTTTGGAACGGGAGCATATTATATAGATCAAAAATATAATGCAAGTAGTAAAACAGGCACAAGCGAATCTATAATGGATTCTAATAAAGATGGAATTGCTGATACTTTTACAACTACAAAAACCTTTATTTCTTATATGCCAAGTGATGAACCTAAATATAGTTTAGTTATAATTAGTCCAAATATAGATTATGAAAATGCAAGTAGTGGGGAATATCCTATAAATACTTACTTAGCAAGAAACATATCAAATATTCTATTTAATTGATTTTATTTATTTTTTATGTTATTATAAAAAAACTTTATCGAGGGGATTTATTATGGTTAAAAATGCGTTTCTTTATAGTATTTTAGAAAATGAGTATTTATCTCAATTTAAAACTGATGCTAATTTAAAAAAGTATAAAATTAATTTAAATTATTTTATAGATGACTTATATAATAAAGATATAAAAATTATTTTTCCATTAGATGAAATGGAAACATTAATCATTAGAAAATTATATGGTGTATTTACTGATAATATTATAAAAAAACAAAAAGAAGTTGCTAAAGAATTAAATGTTTCTGAAGCTTTTATAAGTAATGAAAAGAATAAGATACATACGGCAATATTAAAAAGAATTATTAGAGAAGAAGAAATAGATTGTATTACTGTATTTGATATATTAAATAGTAAAATAAATTTAAAAAATATAAATTTAGGAGAAATTTTATCAAACAATGTATTAAATAATTTAAGAGAAAAGTCAATACTTACTTTAAATGATTTATTAAGCATAGGAAAAATTGGATTAATTAGTATTATTGGCAATGGAAAAAAATACGAAGAAGTAAAAAATATTATAGATAAATTAGGCCTAAATTTTATAGAGGATATTGATTTTTTAGATAAAAAAAATATATTAATGTCTTATAAAAATACTTCTAAACTTTTAAATACGGATTTAATATGGTTAGATTTATCTACTTCGCTATTAAAAAGTTTAAAAAATAATAATATATATAAAATAAAAGATTTAAAAAGACTTAAATATTATAGTAAAGAATTAATTGATAGACTTACAGAATTAAATTTATTATATTTAATAGAAGTAAATACAAATTATGAATTTGTAGATAAAAATATAGAAGAGCTAGATTTATCTTTAAGAGCTTATACTTGTTTAAAAAATGGATATAAAATTAATACTTTAAAAGAATTAATTAGGTTAAGAACTATCGATATAATTAATACTAGAAATATAGGTTTAAAATCATATAATGAAATAATAGACAAAGTACATGAATTAGGATTATTATTTGCAGATGAATTAGATAATAAAAATAATGATAAAGATAAATTATTAGAAATTAAAAACAAATTAATATATTTGTCTAATAAGATCAAAGATAATAAAATCAATGATGAAGTTAATAGTCTAATATTAAAATTAGATTCTATTATAGAGGAGTAAATAATGAATTATAAATTAATTAATTTATATAATTTAGAAAATATTGATGTTATTTATTATAAAGGATATTACAATTTTGTTGGATCAACTGGTGAATTTGTAAGTGACCCAATTAATATAGTTATCAATGAAAACGATTCCTCTTTACTTAAAGGATATTTTTTAGAAGATGATTACTATATTCCAGCAATTTTAGTTCATAACGAATGTCTAATTATTAATAGTGAAAATACTTTGTTGTGTACTAGAAATGGTAAAAATTTAGATATTGCATTATTATCTAAAGAAGAAGCTTTTGATATTTTTTATAAAAGAAGAAATGAATTAAAAAATAAAGGATTAGAAATATTTAAAAATCCATATTTTGATAAATTTGAAGATTCATTGGAAGTTAAAGAACAAACTTTAATAGATTTTTGTTTTAAAGTATTAGATAAATTGGAAGAAACCTCTAAAAGTGATGAAGAAAAAAAAGAAACTTTAAAAAAATGTATTTTAGCTTTGAATAATCCTGGATTTGTTTTATTTTCTAAGGCTTATGATATTATAGAGCTTACAACAAAAGCAATGCAGCCATTAAGAAAAAAGATGGGGAATAATTTTTATATAGATAAAGTTGTAGAAAGTACATTAAATAAAACAGAAATGTATAGATCTTTACCATTTAATAAAGGATTAGATTCTTATGTAAATTATGTTTATGATTATTATGAGTATATTAATAATAAAAGTTATGTAAAAAGATATAATTACTTAAATAACTTCTAAAATTATATGTAGTTTAAAAATTTAGTTGTATAATATAATTAGATATTGGAGTTATTATGGAATATAAGATGATAAATTTATACAATTTAGAAAATATTGTGGTAAGGTATCATAATGGTTATTTTAATTTTTTAGGTGAAAAAAATGAGTATGTAGAAGAACCTGTAAATATTACTTTAAATAAAGATGATGATTCTTTACTATATGGATATTTTTTAGAAGATGATTATTACATTCCAAAATCAATATTGAATAACTCGTGTCTAATTCTAAAAGATGATTATGCTTTAATTGCAACTAATGTAGGTAAAAAATTAGAATTTGAACGTATTACAAAAGATGAAGCTTTTAATATATTTTATAATAGAAGAAATATGTTAAAGGTTAGAGGATTAGAAAAAATATATAAAAATGATAGTTTTGAAAATTTTTTAAAAGAGCTAAGTTATAATGAAGAACTTTTAAAAGATTATTGTTTTGAAATATTAGATAGATTAGATAAAGAAATAGTACCCGAACGAGAAAAGAAAATTTTATTGTTTAAATGTATTAGAATATTAGTTGATTTAACATATGGTTTTTTTGAAGTAGATGAAAGAATTATGGATTTATCCGTTGAACCATTAGAATCTTTATCTAATAAGATTAATAAGTTTGATCCAATTAAAATAATTAAAAATAGTTTAACTAGGTTGAAAATAGATTCATATAATTTATCTGATGCAGTAAAAAAATATAGCAAAAGTATGTGTGAAATACATGAATATATTAATAGTAATAAAAAAGTAAAAAGATATACATTTTAACAATTGACTAAAATATTATTTTTTTGTAAAATGTATGTATATTCTTGTTAGAAGAAAAGTAAAATAAATAAATATTTTAAGAGAGGACTTATTGTGGTGAAAAAGTCTAATATTATTATTTGAAAGACACTTCAAAAATAACAAGACGCTGTATTAGCGTTAAAATAATTAAGAGTACACTTGTAAAGTAAGGTGGCACCGCGGAATTTTTCGTCCTTACATTTTCAGGTGTTTTTTTATTTAAAGGAGGATATATGATAACAAAACAAAAAGGAACATACGATGTATATGGAATTGATGCAAAAAAACGTAAATATGTTTGTGATGTAATTGACGCAATATGTGAAAAATATAATTATACTTATATGGAAACACCAGTTTTTGAGGCAAGTGAACTATTTCATAGAAGTGTAGGAGAATCTAGTGATATAGTTAGAAAAGAAACTTATGACTTTAAAGATAGAGGAGAAAGATCTATTACTTTAAGACCTGAAGGTACAGCAGGCATCGTTAGAAGTTTTATAGAAAATAAAATGTATGGTAATATGACTGAGCCTGTAAAAGTTTATTATATTGAACCAATGTTTAGATATGAAAGACCTCAGAGTGGAAGATCTAGACAATTTACTCAATTTGGATTTGAATTTATTGGTAGTGATGATGCTATAAGTGATGCAGAAGTTATTAGCTTGGCATATAATACTTATAAATTATTAGGGATAGATGTAAAAGTACAATTGAATACTTTGGGAGATAAAGAATCGAGAGATAATTATAGAGAAGCTTTGATAAAATATTTTGAGCCAAATATAGATAAATTATGTGAAGACTGCAAAGAGAGATTGCATAAAAATCCACTTAGAATTTTGGATTGTAAGATTGATTCAGAAAGTGATATTTTAAAAAATGCTCCTAAAACAATAGATTATTTAAATGTAGATAGCAAAAATAGATTTTTAAAATTGCAAGAATATCTAGACCTTATGGATATTTCATATGAAATTAATACAAACTTGGTTAGAGGGCTCGACTATTATAATCATACAGTATTTGAAATAGTAGGTAATATTCCTGAATTTGGAAGTCAAAATGTCTTAGGTGGCGGAGGACGCTATAATGGATTAATAGAAATGTTAGATGGTCCTTCTATGCCTGCTGTAGGATTTGCTATGGGTTTGGATAGAACTATACTTGCTATGGAAAAATTGGGTGTAAACTTTAATATAAAAGATAATATAGATGTATATATTATGTATGGAAATGAAGAAGAAAAAGAAACAGCAACATATTTACTCCAAGATTTAAGGTTAAATGGTTTTATAGCTGAAACTGATTATATGAATAGACAATTTAAAAATCAATTTAAATCAGCTGATAGATTTAACTCAAAATATTTGATAATTTTAAAAAATGATGATTTGAAAGATTTTAAAGTAACTGTAAAAGATAATACTACTAAAGAAGAAGAGTTAGTTAACATAAATGATTTAGTAGATTATTTAGATATGAAATTATAGGTTTAATATGGATATAAAAGATATATTTAGTAATAATTATTTAAATAAAGAAGTAACTTTATACGGGTGGATTAAAAATCATAGAAATCAAAATAAATTTGGTTTTATAGATTTATCAGATGGCACAACGTTTAATAATTTACAAGTAGTATATGAAAGTTCCATAAATAATATAAATATAGTAGAACATTTAAAAGTAGGTAGCGCTATATGTGTAACTGGTATAATAAGAAAATCGCTTGGAAAAAATCAATCTATAGAATTAGTTAGCGAAAATATAGAATTATTGGGCAGTGTAGATGATGATTATCCTCTACAAACAAAGGGTAGACCTACTAGAGAATTTTTAAGAACTATTATGCATTTAAGAATGAGAACTAATCTTTTTAGAGCAGTCTTTAAAATTAGAAGTGAAGCAGCATTTGCAATTCACGAATATTTTAATAAAAATAATTATATTTATGTCCATACACCAATTATAACAACCGCAGATTGTGAAGGAGATTCACAAATGTTTAAGATAACTACAATGGATTTAAATAATATTAAAAATGTAGACTTTGAACAAGATTTATTTGGAAAAAACGCATTTATTACAGGCAGTGGTCAATTGCACGGAGAAACTTTTGCAGCTGCATTCAAAAAGATATATACTTTTGGACCAACTTTTAGAACAGAAAATTCAAATACTAAAGTTCATGCTAATGAATTTTGGATGATAGAACCAGAAATAGCTTTTTGTGATTTAGATAATCTTATGGATATTGAAGAGGAAATGTTAAAATATGTTGTTAATTATGTCTTGAATAATACTAAAGAAGAATTGAACTTTTTAGACAAATTTGTAAATAAGGGATTAATAGATAAGCTACAAAAATTAATTTCTTCTAAATTTGTTAGAATTACTCATAAAGAATGTATTGATATATTATTAAAGTCAAATAATAAATGGGAATTTATTCCAAGTTATGAAAGCGATATACAAAAAGAACATGAAAAATATATTACAGAATATTTTAATGGACCAGTTTTTATTACTAATTGGCCTAAAGATATAAAAGCATGGTATATGAAAGTTAATAGTGATAATGAAACTGTAAGAGCAGTAGATTTATGTGTTCCAGGCAGTGGAGAATTAATGGGCGGTTCAGTAAGAGAAGAAAATTATGATAAATTATTAGAACGTGCTAAAGAAAAAAATGTCGATATAGAAAAAATAAAATGGTATTTAGATTTAAGAAAATATGGTACACAAAAACATGCTGGATTTGGTATGGGATTTGAAAGATTAATTATGTATTTAACAGGTATAGAAAATATAAGAGATGTTATTCCATATCCTAGAACTCCAGGAAGTTGTGAATATTAGAAAGGATTATATGAAAAAAACTTTTAATTGTGAAATAAGCGATAAGAATGTAGGAGAAAACGTAGAAGTTATAGGATGGGTTTCTAAAATAAGAAATTTAGGAGGATTAATATTTATAGATTTAAGAGATAGAACTTCTATAATTCAATTAGTCGTAAATCCAGAAAGTGAGTATTATAATGAAGCTTTAAATTTAAAAAACGAATATGTGATTAAAGCTAGTGGTAAGGTATCAAAAAGACTTACACCAAATGAAAAAATTATTACTGGAAATATTGAAATTATCGTAAATAATTTAGAGTTATTAAATACTTCAAATGAACTTCCTATACAAATAAATGATTTTTCCAATACATTAGAAGATACAAGATTAAAATATAGATATTTAGATTTAAGAAGGCCAGCTTTAATTAAAAATTTAGAATTGAGACATAATATAACTATGTCAATAAGAAATTATTTAGATAAATTAAATTTTTTAGAAATTGAAACTCCTATACTTTGTAAAAGTACTCCAGAAGGAGCAAGAGATTATTTAGTACCTTCTAGAATATTTAATGGTAAATTTTTTGCATTACCTCAATCACCTCAAATATATAAACAATTATTAATGGTTGGAGGAATAGAGAGATATTTTCAAATAGCAAAATGTTTTAGAGATGAAGATTTGCGTGCAGATAGACAACCAGAATTTACTCAAGTAGATGTTGAAATGAGTTTTGTAGATGAAGATGATGTAATTACTATTGGAGAAAATTTAATAGCTAATATATTTAAAGAAACAAAAAATATAGATATAAAACTTCCATTATTAAGAATGAAATATGATGATGCAATTAATAAATATGGCTCTGATAAACCAGATTTAAGATTTGATTTAGAGATAAAGGATATAACTAAATTATTTTTAAATACTGAGTCTATTTTATTTAAAACAGCTATAGAAAATAATCATATAATAAATGCTATAGTTGCACCAAATTTAAGTGATAAATATTCAAGAAAAGAAATAGATAAATTAACAGAATTTGTTAAAACTTATAAAGCTAAGGGATTAGCCTATATTAAATATGAAGATACTTTTAGTGGAAGTATTGTTAAAAGTTTAAAAGAATCTGAATTAGAAACTATAAAAAACGAATTAAATTTAAAGAAAAATGATATAGTATTTATTGTATTTGATACAAAAAAAGTTGTAAAAACTGCTTTAGGTGCTCTACGTAATAAAATTGCTAAAGATAATAATTTAATAGATGAAGATACTTATAGCTTATTAGTTGTTACTGATTTTCCTTCTTTTGAGTGGAGTGATGAAGAAAATAGATTTATGGCTTGTCACCATCCTTTTACAGCTCCTAAAGACGAAGATATAGATAAGTTATTAAACGATAAAGAAAATTGTTATTCTAAAGCTTATGATTTTGTAATAAATGGATATGAAGCTGGTGGTGGAAGTATTAGAATACATAATGAAGAAATTCAAGAAAAAATGTTTAAAGCTTTAGAATTAACAGATGAAGATATAAAAGAAAAATTTGGTTTCTTTGTAGATGCTTTAAAATATGGAACACCTCCACATGGAGGATTTGCATTAGGACTTGATAGACTGACAATGATTTTGTCAAACACAACAAATATAAGGGACGTTATAGCGTTTCCTAAAACTGCGTCTTCTAATGATTTAATGAGCGATGCACCAAATGTAGTAAATAATGAGCAGTTAAAAGAATTAGGGATAAAAGTAGGTGAATAATATGTCAAAGTTTACTAAAGAAATGGTTTATGATTATGCTGATAAATTATTAATAGGATTAACAGAAGAAGAAAATCGAGATATATTAAATGAATTTAAAGTAATAGAAGAAAATATGAATCTTATAAATGCAATAGATGGAATTAGTAATGTAGAACCAATGCATTATCCTTTTGATATAGATGTCGATTTAAGAGATGAAAATAAAATAGAAAATGATAACGTAGATGAATTATTAAAAAATTCAGATAAGATTAATGATAGAGAAATAGAAGTAGTTACGGTGGTGGAATAATGTTTGGAAAAACTATAGAAGAAATAAGAGCATCTCTAATAAAAAAAGAAGTTACTCCAGAAGATTTAATAGAGGAAGCAGTAAATAATTCTAAAAAAATACAAAATATTTTAAATCCATATGTAACAATTATCGATAATCCTACGAAATATGTTGTTGACGATAATATTCTTTCTGGCATACCTTATGTAGCGAAAGATAATTTATCTACAAAGGATGTTTTATCAACTGCAAGTAGCAATACATTAAAAGATTATGTACCATTTTTTGATGCCACTGTAATAGAAAAATTAAAGCAACAAAATGCTATTTTAATAGGTAAAAGTGCCATGGATGAATTAGGTATGGGAGGAACTGGAACTACATGTCATACTGGAAATGTTTTAAATCCATGGGATAAAACAAGAATTACTGGTGGTTCATCAGCAGGAAGTGCATGCTTAGTCGCAAGTGGGATTATTCCTTATGCATTAGGTAGCGATACTGGGGACTCAATAAGAAAGCCAGCTTCATATTGTGGAGTTGTTGGATATAAACCTACATATGGAGTTATAAGCAGATTTGGTCTATTTGCATTTGCCTCTAGTTTAGATCATGTCGGCGTATTAACTCGTAGTGTAAAAGATGCGGCAATTGTCGTTGAAAATGTTTCTGGAAAAGATGAAAAAGACATGACTAGCATCGATATAGAAAAGAATTTAGTAAGTGCTTTAACTGGAAATATAAAAGGCAAAAAATTATTTTATATAAAAAATTTAATAGATATAAAAAACTACGATAATCCTAGTGATGATTTAAAAGAAATATTAAATAA
This sequence comes from uncultured Bacilli bacterium, assembly GCA_947626515.1. Classification (GTDB taxonomy): domain Bacteria; phylum Bacillota_I; class Bacilli_A; order RF39; family UBA660; genus UMGS1124. The sequence goes on along the minus strand of CANQSL010000004.1, from coordinate 21,889 downwards.
ATTTAAAGATACTATTAAATTGTTGGAAGAAGCAGGAGCTACAGTAGAACAAATAGAATTTGAAAGTCAGCTTTTAAATGCAATATATCCAACCTATGTATGCTTATCTTGTGCAGAGGCAACTAGCAATGATTCAAATTTAACAGGTATTATTTTTGGTCCACGTGGTGACGGAGAAAATTATGTGGATATGATTAAAAATCATAGAACAAAAGGTTTTTGTAGTTTAATAAAAAGAAGATTTGTAATAGGATCTTATGTATTACAAAAAGAAAATCAAGAAAAATACTTTTTAAATGCAAAAAGAGTAAGAAGATTGATAGTAGATAAAATGAATGATTTATTTAAAACATATGATTCAATGATTATGCCAGCAAGTTTAACTATTGCACCAAAAATTAAAGATGCAAATAATATGATTACAGGAAATAATCAAGTTATCGAAAATATTATGGCAATAGGCAATTTTGGTGGGTATCCTTCTATTACTATTCCAAATGGATTTGTTAATTCTATGCCAATAGGTATTAATATTACAGGTAAAGTAAAAGATGACAAAAATGTTTTAAATATAGCTTATGCATTGGAAAGCAAAATGGATTATAAAAATCAAATAGCAAAGGGAGTGGATATATGGAATTAATACCTGTAATTGGATTAGAAATGCATGCAGAGATGAAAAGTACTACTAAAGTCTTTTCTCCAGCAAAAAATGCTTATAGTGATATATCTAACTCTAACGTAAATAAAATTGATATGGCATTTCCAGGAATACTTCCTACATTAAATAAAGAATGTTTAGAAAAAGCTATAGAGATGTCTTTAATATTAAATTGTAAAATTCCCGATTTAGTAATGTTTGATAGAAAAAACTATTACTATCCAGATTTACCTAAAGGTTATCAAATAACACAATCTACTAAACCAATTGGAACAAATGGAAAATTAAAAATTGACGTAGATGGAAAAGAAGTAGAAATACTAATTCACGATATACACTTAGAAGAAGATTCTGCATCATTAGATCATTATTCTTATTATTCATTAATCGATTATAATAGAGCAGGAGTACCACTTTTAGAAACTGTTACGGAACCATGTATGCATTCAGCAAAAGAAGCTATTTCATTCTTAGATGCTATGAAAAATATATTTAAATATACTGGAATAAGTGATGCTGATTCTAAACTAGGACAAATTAGATGCGATGTAAATGTATCTATGATGGAAAAAGGTTCTAAAACTTTAGGAACTAAGGTTGAAGTAAAAAACGTAAATAATATCCAAAATGTGCAAAATACAATAGAATACGAAATAAAAAGACAAACTGATTTAATATTAAGTGGCAGAAAAGATGAAATAGTACAGGAAACTAGAAGATATGACGAAATAACTAATACAACAATAACTATGCGTTCTAAAGTTGATGCTATAGATTATAAGTATTTTGTTGAACCAAATATTCCTCCATTTATAATCGATAAAACTCTAATTGAAAATATAAGAAAAAGAATACCAGTATTACCTAATGAAAAAAAACTTAATTATATTAAATTAGGTATCAATAATTTAGAAGCAAGCATTTTAATAAAAGATAAAGATTTAAGTCAATATTTTGATAATTTATTAGCTTTAGGTAGTGATATAAAATTAAGTATTAACTGGTTGTTAAACCAAGTACAAGATTATATTAATAAAACACATGAGAATATATTAGAAATATATATGACACCAGATAGATTAAAATTTATAATTGATCAAGTCTTGCAAAATAAAATTAGCAATAAACAAGCAAAGGAATTATTTAATGCAGTTTTAGAAAAAAATAAAGAACCTAATATATTAATTAAAGAATTAGGAATGGAACAGTTAAATAATACAGATGAACTTGAAAATTTAGTTATTGCAATCCTAGATAGAAGTGAAGAACAAATAGAACAATATAAGAATGGAAAAACAAATATGTTTGATTACTTTGTAGGACAAGTTATGAAAGAAACTAAAGGTAAAGCAAATCCAGTTATAGTTAAAGAAATATTAACTAATGAACTAAATGAAAGATAATCGCAAATATACTTTATATAGAAAAAATTACTTGACTAAATTGTTAGAAAATGAAAGAGCGAAATATCGTTCTTTTTTCATAAAAAAATGATGAATCATATTTTATAAATATGTTTTAATTATGGAAAATTTTTGATTTTTTCAGTATATTCAACTATAATAAAAAAAGAGTGTTTACAGATATTTAAAAAATTAAGGAGAATTTATGAGTGAGTATTGGGATGTTTATGATAAAAATAGAAAAAAAAAAATAGTAAAAAGAGGAGATTATTTAAATGATGATGAGTTTCATTTAGTTATTAATGCTTGGATAAGAAATTCTAACAATGAATTCCTTATAACTCAAAGAAGTGCAAATAAGAGTTTTGCTTATATGTGGGAAACTACAGGAGGATCTGCTTTAAAGGGAGAGACTTCAATTGCTGCTGCTATAAGAGAAATTAAAGAAGAATTGGGAATAGATATTAATCCGACAACTGGAAAATTAATAGGAACAAAATTTAGGCATTATGATGGATGTCCTGATATTTTAGACGTTTGGAGTTTTGAATATGATGGACCTATAGAAGAGGTTACTGTTCAAAAAGAAGAAGTTCTAAATGTGATGTGGGCAAGTGTAGAACAAATTAAAAAATTATATAATGAAAAAAAGTTTGAGGCAAATGCTTTTTTTGAAGAAGCATTAAAGAATTTAAAAAGATGAAGTTTATTATATTGGATTTAACTAAGTTTTTAACAGATAATTAAGTTAAAACCTTTTTTTATTTTTTGAAATTAATAATTATGTGTGGTAAAATTATATAAAGGAGAACTTATGGAATATATTATTAAAAGTGATTCATATAGATTATTAAAAAATAAAATTAATATGTTATTAAATGGAATAGAAAAAGATAATATAATATATTATGATTTGACTTTTGATAATATAAAAGAAATATTAGAAGAATGTAATTATAATTCTTTATTTAATGATAAAAAAGGTATAGTGGTTTATAATTCTAATATTTTTGGCACTAAGTATGAATATAAAGAAGATTTAAATCTTTTGGATAAATATTTAGATAATCCAAATCCACTTACTATACTAATTTTTATAGCAGATAGTATATCAGTAAAAAAAAGAAGTGTAAAATTAATAAAAGATAAAGGAAATCTAATAGAATTAAATATGCCTAAAGAAAGAGAAATTTCTTCAAGTATAAAAAAATATTTAACGGAAAATAAATATAAAATAGATAATATTGCTTTATCTAAACTGATAACTAATTCTAATAATAATTATGATTTTATATTAAATGAAATTGATAAGTTATTTATAGTAAAGAAAGATAATATAATAACATTGGATGATATAAATAAATATACAGTTGATAGAATAAAGGAAAATATATTTGACTTTGTAGATTCAATTATAAAAAAGGATAATAGAAAAATAAAATTACAATTATCTAAATTTATATATAACAAAGAAGAAGTAGCGATTTTATTTTCAAATGTTGCAACTCAATATAGATTAATGTATTCAATAAAATATTTATTGGAAGATAATATGAAAGAAAACGATATTGCTAGCTACTTAGAAGTTCATCCATATAGAATAAAATTAGCTATAGAAAATGGATATAATTATACTAAAAAAGAGCTTAAAGATAAAATATTATATATAGGATCTTTGGATGAAAAAATAAAGTCTGGTACAATAGATAAATACGTTGCATTAAAAATGTTTTTAGTTAATTTATAAGGAGATATTATGGTTAATTATAATTTATGTTATTATTACAATAAAGAATTTATTAGGATAGAATATGAAAAATTATTTAATACAAAAAATAGATCATTATTAGAAAGCATTGATAATTTTACTATGCAATTTTCTAATAAAGAAAGTTTAAGAAATTATTTATATAAAAATAGTCTAATAAATAGTAAAGATGTAAGTTTTTATCTATGTAGACAAATAAAAGGGAAGAATATACCAATATATAATAAAACTGTATTATTTTATAAAGAAGATAAAGAATATGTGAATGATAAATATATATATAAATATGTATTAAGTAAAGAAAATGATTACGTATTTATAAATAGGTTAATGAAATCTTTTGAAAAAAAATATTCTAATGTTAAAGGATTAACTACTGTAAAGGGCTTTATTAATTATCTTATTAGTACTACAAAGTTATTAATAAATAATAAAGAAGAATTTGATTTAAATGAAATAGACGAGTATTATGAACAACTAAATAAGTTTTTATTGTTTGAATTATATAAAACCGATATAAAAAATGGAGTTATTGAATTAAAATATGATGCTAATGGGGAAAAAATTGTAAAATATAAAGAGTTGCATGATTTTGTTAATATTTTAAAATCTATTGGCGCAATTAATATAAAAACTATTGAACTAACAAATGATGAAGAAATGGAGTTTGAAGAATTTTTGACGCCAGAAGATTTTTATAAAATTAATCATTTTCTTGCAGAGGGTAGTGATAATGAAGAAGAGTTATATGATATGTTGCAAAGTGATGCAGAGATGAAATTATGTAAACATTTTAATTGAAAAAAAATAATAAATAATTTACAATGATATATGGTGAGTACAATGAAAAAAATATACATAATTTTAACATATACAGGTACTATTACATCTAAATTAGTAAGATTATTTACAAAATATGAGTATGCTCATACTTCTATTTCTTTAGATGATTCTTTAGAAAATATGTATAGTTTTGGAAGAAAAGGCATACATAATGTATTTAATGCTGGTTTTGTAATAGAAAATAAAAATAGTAAATTTTTTAAAGTTTTTAATAAAACTAAATGTGTAGTTTTAGAGGTTTTAATAAAAGAAAGTAATTATAAAAAATTAGTTAAAATTATAAAAAAATATAAAGAAAATAAAGATATATATAAATATGATACTTTAGGATTAATATTGAGAATGTTTAAACTAACTTTTAAAAGAAAAAATTATTTTGTATGTACAGAATTTGTAAATGATGTATTGAAAGAATCAGGAATATATGACGTAAATGAAAAAATTGTAAAGGCATCACACTTTTTAAAAATACCAAATAATAAAGTAATATATGAAGGAGCTTTGCTAGATTATTAATGGATTACGTAGATGAATTTTTAGTATTTTTAGAAAAAGAAAAAAAATATAGTAATAATACTATAATTAATTATAATATAGATTTAGAGAATTATTTTTCTTTTTTAGAAGATAATAAAATAGATTATAAAAATATACAATATAAAGAAGTATTGGAATTTTTATCTTATCTTAAATTTAATCATAAAAGCACTAGTATTAATAGAAGTATTAGTTGTATAAGAAAATTTTATGATTTTTTAATTAAAAATAATGTAGTAAACTACAATTCTTTTAATTTAGTTAAAAGTATGAAAAAAGAAAATAAATTGCCGAATTATTTTAAATATAATGATTTTGTAGATATAGTTAATTCAATAGATGATAATACAGAATTAGGTATTAGAAATAGATGTATATTTGAAGTATTACTTGCAACTGGAGCTAGAGTAAATGAATTAATAAATATAAAATTAAATGATATGGATTTAAATAGGATGGAAATAAAAGTAATAGGTAAAGGAAATAAAGAAAGAATAGTATATTTAGGAAGTTATGCCGTTGAATCGATTAAAAAATATTTAACAGTTAGACATGAATTATTAAAAAATAAAAGTAATGATTATTTATTCTTAAATCATTTAGGCAATAAATTAACTACTAGAGGTATAAGAGATATTATAGAAAAGATTATAATAAAAAGCTCTACTAAATTAAAAATTACACCACATTCATTTAGGCATTCTTTTGCAACTATGCTACTAAACGAAGGTTGTGATTTAAAGAGTGTTCAAGAATTATTAGGACATGTTTCATTGTCTACAACAAGTATTTATACTCATGTATCAAATGAAGAATTAAAAAGAGTTTATTTGCATACAAATCCAAGACAATTAAAATAATTGTCTTTTTGTAACTCTACGTTTCGTTTGGATGAATTTTAATAAAATTATATTATAATTTTTGATATGAAGGGAGATTTATATGAATCAAGAACAGATTGGAAAATTTATTCAAAATTTAAGAAAAATGAAAAAGTTAACTCAACAAGAACTAGCTTTAAAATTAGGAGTAACTGATAGAGCTATATCAAAATGGGAAAATGGAAGAGGTATGCCAGATTATTCATTAATAAAACCACTATGTGATGAATTAGATATTACAGTTAATGAATTACTTAGTGGTAAAAAATTAAATAAAGAAGAAGAATCAAAGAGTTTTGAAAATAATGTTTTAAATACATTAGATTATTCTAGTAAAAAAATTAGACATACGAAATTTATATATAAAATAATTTTAACTTTTATAGTACTTTTAATTACAAGCTTTTTAGTATTATTTGGAATAGATGTATATAAAATGAGAAATAATGAACCAGTATTATTTAGTACTTGGGGATTTAAATATGCTCCACCTGTTAATTTGGATTGGAACATAATAGAAAGTACTATTAAAAAGTATATGATTGAAGAAGATGAAAAAAGTAATGATTATGAAGATGAAAAATCTTTTATTGCAATGAGAACTTACTTAGTAAATGAAGAAAAAGATAAATATTATGTCTATGCTTGGGTATTACAGGAGAAGTTTTATAAAAAAGATGATGAAGTTATTATGGATACTGGTTCATCTATACCATATAAATTTGAAATTATTAAAGAAAATGACAATTATTTTGTGAATGATTATACTATACCTAGAGATGGAATTTACTATACTGAAGATATGAAAAGCATATTTCCAAATAGTGTATTGAAAGATATGGATAATGTACATTTTGATGGGACAATAGAAAATTTAGAATTTAATATACAAAATCAAGTAGATGCATATTTTAAATGAATTGTAAATAACAATTCATTTTTTGTAAATTAAATCAAAATTTAAAATATAATATATTGACAATTGAATATATATTCAACTATACTAAATATAGTTGAACGAATAGACAACTGAGGAGGCTAATATGAATAAATATAATAATGATTTAGTATGTGACTGTAATATTATACATAAAGAACAAGTAGAAAAAGTATTAAAAAACAAACCTAAAGATGAAGAATTAAATAATTTGACAGAGTTATTTAAAATATTGGGAGATTTTACAAGAATTAAAATTATATGGGTATTAGATTATAATGAGATGTGTGTATGTGATATTGCAAATGTATTAAATATGACTAAATCATCAATATCTCATCAACTTGCAACATTGAGAAATGCAGGTATAGTTAAATCAAGAAAAGAAGGAAAAGAAGTATATTATAAATTGGATGATGATCATATAAAAAAATTATATGAAATTGGTATAGAACATATAAATCATAAATTAGAAAGCGTAATTTTATGAAAAAATATAAATATAATATAAATAATTTAGATTGTGCTGACTGTGCTAGAAGATTAGAGGAAAAATTAAATAAGAGTAAAAGACTTAATAATGTGATTGTAAATTTTAATACATCAAAACTTTCATATGAATCTAATGAAGAAATATCTTTAAAAGAATTAAATGAAATAGTAAAGAAAATAGAACCTGAAGCTATGATATCTAGTGAAGTTATTAATAAAAAAGAATACTATTTATCTATATTAATATTAGGAACTATTATTGGAGTACTTGCAAGTATTATTTCATCTAACTTAATAAAACTAATATTATATATTATTTCGTATATTTTATTATTATATAGAACATCTATAAATGCTATTAAATTAATGATTAAAAGTAAAACAGTTAATGAAAATGCATTGATTACTATATCTTGTATTGGAGCATTTCTAATAGGTAAGCCACTTGAAGGTATGATGGTTATTGTATTATATACAATTGGTAAAATATTAGAAGAAAAAGCCGTTAATAATTCTAGAAAATCTATAAAAGATTTAATTGATATAAAAGAACCATATGCTAATAAATTAGAAAATAATAAAGTAAATAAAATAGAAGTAGAAAAAATTAAAATAGGTGATATTTTAGTAGTGAAAAAAGGAGAAAAAATTCCTGTTGATGGAATATTAACTAAAGGTGAGACTATATTGGATACTTCCTTTCTAACTGGTGAAAGTGAACCTGTAAAAGTTTCAAAAAAAGATAAAGTTTTATCTGGATCTATTAATATGGAAGATATAATAGAAATAAAAGCGACTAATACATTTTTAAATTCTACGGTTTCTAAAATATTGGAATTACTCGACGATGCTACTAATAATAAAGCTAAGATGGAAACTTTAGTCACTAAGATAAGTAAAATATATACACCTACTATATTAATTTTAGCTGTAATAGTTGTAATATTTTTGCCAATTATATCGGATATAACAATTAAAGAAAGTTTATATCGTGGATTAACTTTTTTAGTTATTTCTTGTCCATGTGCAATTGCAATATCTATTCCATTATCTTATTTTACAGGAATTGGGGTATCTAGTAAAAAAGGCATACTTATTAAAGGTAGCAACTACTTAGATAATTTAAGTAATATAAAAAATATTATATTTGATAAAACTGGTACCTTAACAAATGGTTCATTTAGTATAGAAAATATAGAAATAATTGATAATAATTATACAAAAGACGAGATAATCGACATTTTAGTCAAGGGAGAATATTATTCAAATCATCCTATTGCGAAAGCAATAATGAAGTTAAAAGAAGGAAAAATTTCCATTTCGGATGTAACAGATTTTAAAGAAATAGATGGAAAAGGTATTTCGTATAAAATAAATGATAAATTAATAAAGTTAGGTAATAATAAAATTTGTGATTGCAAAAGAGAAACTATGTTACATCTAAATATAGAAGGAAAACATATAGCATCAATTTTAATTAATGATGGAATAAAAGAAAATGTAAGAGAAACTATAGATAAAATAAAAAGTTATAATATAAAAACTTATATGTTTACTGGTGATAAAAAAGAAATAGCCTTAGATATAGGCAAAAAATTAAATATAGATAATGTAGAATATGAAATGCTTCCTACTGATAAATACAGTAATTTTGAAAACGTATCAAAATCAGGGTTAACTGCATTTGTAGGAGATGGAGTAAATGATGCTCCGGTTTTAAAAAGAGCAGATATAGGTATTTCTATGGGTGGTATTGGTTCTGAATCAGCTATAGAAGCATCAGATATAGTTTTAATGAATGATGATTTAAATAAAATTCCTCTAGCTATAGATATATCTTTATATACTAAAAAAATTATTAAACAAAATTTGATGTTTGCACTATGTACAAAAATAATTATTTTAATATTGAGCGTATTTGGTTTAGCTAATATGTGGATGGCGGTATTTGCAGATACGGGAGTTACGTTACTTACTATTGTAAATACATTGAGAGTTATAAAACATTTCAAATAAAAAAGATTTAAGTGATTATAGTCATTTAAATCTTTTATTTATATTTTTCTAAACGTTTGCATGTTTCATTTATTTTAGGAGTAATTTCTTCATAAAAATCATTTAATAAACTAGAATTAATAATGCATTTCAAAATAGAATAATCAAATGTTTTTTCTACAAACATTTTATCAAGCTTTAATTGATTGCTATTGTTATACAAACTTTCAAATGATTTCATAAAACATTCTTTAGTTACGTTATTTATAATTGAAGTATCAAAAGGGTTAAGTTGAAAACTTAAATCACTACATACAAATTTAACTTCAAAATCTTTTTGAGCATTTAAAAAGTCTATATTTGTTGGATCGTGAAATGAATAATTATTACAAAAATTAAAAATAGTAATAGCGTGAGTTCCTATTTTATTAAAAAATGGTAATTTTAATAAAAACTTTCTAATATTACTTTCTTCAGTTTCCGTTATATTATCTTTTTTCCTTTTAATATTTGGTTTGTATGTAGTATTTTTCTTTTCCTCTGTCTCATTTGGCCTACATACAAAAATAAATGATTCGTATCCCAATTCGTTTAATACTCTAGAAAGCATATCGGCATTATTTATGCATACTGATCTTCCAGTCATTATATCAGTACCAGCTAAATAGTTAAGATTAGTTCTATTAGATATAGAATATTTTAATGTTTTATCTTTAGATAAATATCCATTCCATAATAAATAGTCAAAAATTGCTGAAGCATTGTATGGATCTTTTATCCCTAATTCTTTTATTAATTTGCATGTATCTTTTACTATGCTCATGTAACTTTCATATATATCGAGTTTCTTAATTTTTTCTTCTTTAATCATGTTAGCTTTAAATAAAGATTCTCCTATAGTAGAGTTATAAAAAATTTTTAATTTAGTATACTTATTATTCATAAAAATCCCCTTAATAAAAGTTGTTTTAATATACAACAATTATTATTTTTTGTCAAATTAAATACTTTACTTAACTTGTTATATGATGCTATAATAAAAAATATTTTTTACATTGGTGATACGGTAATATTACTAATTATGATGAAAGGACACCTTATGAAAGATTTAAATGAATTAAAATTAGAAAATAAAAAGTATATTATATTTGATTTAGATGGTACATTGATAGATTCGATGAGTGTATGGAATTTAGTGGACTTTGAAATAATTAAAAAATATAAAAATATTGTTGTAGATTTAGAAACTATACAAAACGATAGAGATATATTTTTAGAAAATAATAGTTCAAGTAGTGCTATATATAGAGATTACTGTGAATTTTTAATAAATAAATATAATATAGATATTTCCATAGATCTATTATTTAATTTAAGATCTACTTTAGCTAATAATACTTTAGCAAATGATATAGAATTTAAAAGTGGAGTAGTTGAATTGATTAAAGAATTTAAAAAAAGAGGATATACATTAGTCTTAGCTACTATAACAACAAAAAAACAAATAGATATATATGCAAAAAAGAATAAAAAAATGTATAGCAAATTGAATATTCTAGAAGCTTTTGATTTAATAGTTGGAGTAGAACAGGTAAAAAATAAAAAACCAGATCCAGAGGCTTATTTATATGTATTAAATTATTATAATGCTCAACCTAGTGAATGTTTAGTTTTTGAAGATTCATTACAAGGAGTTTTAGCAAGCAAAGCAGCAAATTTAGAAACAGTAAATATATATGATAAAAATTCTGATTTTAATAGGGATAAAATATTAAAGTTATCGGATTATTATATATCTTGTTATGAAGATTTTTTAAATTACTTATATAGTAAACGAATGGTACTCTGTAAAAAAATAAATTAGTAGTTTTAAAAAAAGTTTGTTATAATTAGTTAGAAGGTGTTAAATATGAATTCCAATAAAATTGCTGAATTTATTAAAGATATTAGAAAAAAAGATAATTTAACACAGGAGAAATTTGCTCAAAAATATAATGTGACATATCAAGCTGTATCTAAATGGGAAACTGCTAAAAGTATTCCTGATATTACAATATTAAAAAAAATATGTAATGATTATAATAAAGATATTAATGAATTATTAGATGTTAAAGCAAATAAAAAAAAATATATAAAATTAATTATAGTTGTTTTAATTATTTTAATCTTGATAGTAACATTATTTTTAATCTTTAAAAAAAATGAAAGTTTTGAATTTAAACCATTAAAAACTACATGTGATAATTTTAATTTATATGGAAGTATAGCTTATAATAAAAATAAGACTTCTGTATATATATCAAATATATCTTATTGTGGAAAAGAAGATAACACAAAGTATAAAGAGATAAAGTGTACTTTATATGAGTCTTCAGATAAACAAAAAAATGTCATAAGCACGTATTCATATTCGAAAAGTATAACATTAGAAGACTTTTTAAAAAAAGTAAACTTTAATGTAGATCATTATTCTAAAACATGTAAAATGTATAAAGAGAATGGAATGTATTTAGAAATTGATGCAATAGACAATAATGATGAACTAAAAGTATTTAGAATACCTTTAGAATTGGATGATAATTGTTAGTTCAAGTAGGGAAAATATAATGGAAAGATATAAAGAAATAGAAAAGAGTATTATAAAAAAGTATAGAAAAGAAATATGGAGTCGTTTTATAAGAGCTGTACAAGATTATGAATTAATAGAGGAAAATGACAATATAATGGTATGTATAAGTGGTGGGAAAGATTCTTTTTTATTAGCAAAATGCATACAAGAAATAATGCGTCATGGGAAAATACATTTTAATGCTCATTATGTAGTAATGGATCCCGGATATAATAAAGTAAATCTAAAAAAAATAAAAGAAAATGCAAATATTTTAAATATTCCAATAGAAATATTTTCATCAGATATATTTAAAGTAGTAGAAACTTTAGATACTAAAAGCCCATGCTATATGTGTGCTAGAATGAGAAGAGGTCATCTATATAATAAGGCTAAAGAATTGGGATGTAATAAAATTGCTTTAGGACATCATTTTGATGATGTTATTGAAACAACTTTGCTTTCTATGTTTTATGCATCAGAAATAAAAACTATGATGCCAAAATTACCTAGTGATAATTTTCCCGGTTTAGAATTAATTAGACCTATGTATTTAGTAAAAGAATCGTCTATACTTTCATGGAAAAAATATAACAATTTGGATTTTATTAATTGTGCATGTAAGTTTACAGAAAATAAAGATAAATATGATAGCAAAAGAAATGAAATGAAAGAGTTAATTAAATATTTAAGAAAAATAAATAAAGATATTGACTACAATATTTTTAAATCTTTAGATAATATTAATTTAAATTGTGTATTGGGAGTAAAAAAAGACGGAATTTATAAAAGCTTTTTAGAAGATTACAAAAGAAAATAGAAGGAGGTTTTAAATATGGATATTGAAAAAATAATATCGGCTTCAAAATATTATGTGGGCATACCAGACGGTTTATTTTTTTCATATGATGAATTTCCAAAAGATGTTGTTGAAGCTAAAAAAGCTTATATAACAATAAATACATTATTAGGTAATATTAATGCAGAAAAAGATAGATTTTTAGAAGGTAAAAAACAAATACCTAATTTAATTTGTGAAAAAGGTTTAAAACGTATAATAGATCTATATACATTTTTATATTACTATTCATTAAAGAATAGTGATAAAAGTAATTTTGAGACAGTAAGAGCTTGCAGACAATCAGAAATCTCTTTAGGTGAAAGTATAATAGAAACTTTGACGTCTACTACTAAATTATCTTTAGAAGAAATAATTAATTTAGGATATTCTAATAAAAATGGTTTAGCTTTATGTAAATACATATTCAATAAAGGAGCACTTTATTTTGATTTAGAAAATTTAGGAAAAGATTATGTAAAACCTTATGAAAGAGAAGTATTAGTAATGTTTGGCAATATAATTAAAACAGAATATATTGGCAAAAGTAATTATTTAGGTAAAGATAATAAACCGGGTTTACTTTATAAAGTAAATGTATATGGTCCTCAAATTAATATAGAAAATAAGACTTTAGAAGAATTGGAAAGTAGAGTATATAATAGAGAAAAGTTAAATAAAATAAAAGAATTTTATACAAATTTAAATGATTTAAATACTTTTCCAGAATATCCATTTTTTTTAGAAAGCTGGAAAAAAGATTTTAAATCTCTTGTATATAAAAATATTGAAATGAGATGTAAGTATTAACTCGTATTTTTTATTCATAATATTAATGGTGATTTTGTGAATAAAAAATATTTTTTATTAACTTTTTTTATAATTTTATTTATATTTTCTTTTAATAAATTTTTAGAATGGACTAATGATTTAGATAATAATAAAAAAATTAAAAATATGATTAGTGAATCTTTAATAATTAATACTAGTGAAAGCAAATATGAAAGTTTAGTTAATATGCCTGAAGACAAAAATGATTCATATTGGAATTATGTTAACTCTTCTTTTTTAGAAGTAGATTTTAAAAGTTTATTAGAGACCAATAATGAAACAGTAGGTTATATAAAATTAGATGGGACTAGTATTGATTATCCAGTAGTAAAATCAACAGATAATAAATATTATTTGAATCATTCTTTTGACAAAAGTGAAAATTATGCAGGATGGATATTTTTAGATTATAGAAATAATTTAGATGATGATAATTATAATACAATAATATATGGACATAGAATGAATAATGATACTATGTTTGGCAGTTTAAAAAATTTATTGACTGAAGAATGGTTTAATAATATTAATAATCGTATTATAAAAATATCTACACCAAATAAAAATAGTATTTGGCAAATATTTAGTGTTTATAAAATACATAATGAAACATATTATTTAAAAACGTTTTTTGATGGTAATGATGAATATAAAGAATATTTAGATAAAATAAAAAAAAGAAGTGTATTTGATTTTAATACTTTAGTTAATACTAATGATAGAATTCTTACTTTATCAAGTTGTTATAATTCTAATGGAATTAGATTAGTTGTACATGCTAAATTAATAAAGTTAGAAGAAAGATAAAAAAAAATCGAGAAATCGATTTTTTAATATTCTTTTAATATGTTTTTGGAAGTTATAACAATTCCTAATGTACTAATTATAATAGTACCAATATATAATAAGATATTGTCTCCAGTTTTTGGGTTTTCTACTTTTTCATCGAATAATTCTTTCATTTCTGTAATACTCAATTCTTCATCAGCTTTTAAAGTCTTTTCTATACCGTTTACTACAAGAATTGCGTTTTCAGTATCTTCTGGTACCCAAATAGAAGGTTTATTATCACTTTCAGTACTATTTACTATTGAAGCATTGTCTAATTCTAATTTAGGTGTTTCAGTAACTCCTTGACCTTTACCTAATTCAATACCTCCAAAGCCATTGCCTGATACGTCTATTGTGCCTTCTAAATTAACGTTTCCTCCGTTTACTAATAATGCTGCGTTACCACCAGAAAGTTTAATATCTTTTAATGTAACATTTGCTTTATATACTTGTAAAACGTATATACCAGCCCATTCAGTATTATCTTTACTTCCATCTTTAAATGTTCCGACGTATTTTATTTTATAACCATTACCATTAATAGTTACATCTCTAGTTATATTAATTTTTTGAGTAGTATTTATACCTTCACTTAAATTAATTACTTTTACGTCTTCATCTTCTAAAGCTTCCAATAATTCTTGTTGATTTTTAACACTGACTTCAGTTGCTGCATTTGCATTAAAAATTGGAATCATTAATAAAAGTAAAAACACAAATAAATTAAAAACTTTTTTTGACATATTTTTTCTCCTTTCTACTATTAGTTTGAAAAAATCTTATATAGATATACAGGAAATAATTGTTAAAACAAAATATGAATTTTTTAGTATAAATAAATCATACTAAATTTAGGTGATATTTATGGCTTTAAAAAGTGCAATTACATTTGGATTAGTAAATATTCCAGTTAATTTAAATCCAGCAATAAAAAATAATGATACATCATTTAATTATTTACATAAAAAATGTCTAAATAGAATCAGCTATATAAAATATTGTAACCATTGTAAAAAAAATGTAAATAATAATGATTTAGTAAAAGGTTATGAATATAATACTGATAAATATGTGATTTTTAATGATGAAGATTTTGAAAAAATAAAGAGTGATGAAGAAAAACAAATAGAAATTATTAGTTTTATAAATATAGATGAAGTAGATCCAATATATTTTGAAAAAAGTTATTTTTTAAGAACTGATGGTAAAAATAAAGCTTTTAGTTTATTTAAGAAGGCATTAACTAAATCTAAAAAAGTAGCATTAGCAAGAACTGTTATAAGAGATAAAACATATTATGCAATATTGAGATTTAATGAAGGCAATATAATTATGACAACACTTTATTATGAAGAAGAAATACGTGAATATGAAGAGACTGTAGAAGAAAAATATACAGAAAAAGAAATGGATTTAGCATTAAAATTAATAGAAAGTATGTCTGGACATTTTAATCCTAGTGAATATGTAGATGATTATCAAAATAAGATAAAAGATGCAATAGATAAGAAAATTGATGGAAAAACAATTAAAAAAGCTAAATCTAAAAAAACTATCAGTGTTAAAAATTTAATGGATGCATTAGAGAAAAGCTTAAAGGAGAAAACTGCATAATGGATTTATTTAAAAAGAGTATTAAACCTATGTTACTTATAGAACAAGAAAAAGTATTTAATGATAAAGATTATTTATATGAAATAAAATTTGATGGAATAAGAGCATTACTTTATATAGATAGTGATAGCGTAACTATAAAAAATAGAAAAACTTATGATATGACTAAGTTATATCCTGAACTTAATATATTAAAAAAAATTGTAGGGAATAAAAAATGTATATTTGATGGAGAAATCGTAGTGATGGATAATGGTAAACCATCATTTTCTAAATTACAAGAAAGATCTCATTTAAAAGATTTAAAAAAAATAAAATATTTTGAAGACAATTATCCAGTAACTTTTGTATGTTTTGATATATTATATGAAAATAATGATTTGACAAATAAAACATTAATAGAGAGAAAAAAAATTTTATCTAAATATAAAGACAATGATTATTTTGTTAAGACTAAAATATTTGATGATGGCATAAAACTATTTAAAAGTGTTAAAAAATTAGATTTAGAAGGTATTATTGCTAAAAAGAAAAATAGTACTTATACTATTGGAGAGAGAGTTAATGATTGGATTAAAATAAAAAATATAAAAGATGATGACTATTATATAGGTGGGTATTTAGATAAAGATGATAGTTTTGTTATATCATTACTTATTGGAGAATATAAAGATAATAAATTTAAATTTGTAAGTAAAGTAACTTTAGGTAAGAAAAAAGATGACTACAAAATAATAAAAAAAGCTAAAGTATGTAAAAGTAAATTTTTAGATTTTGATAATCCAGAATATACATATATAGAACCCACTATAAAATGTACTGTATCTTTTTTGGAAAAAACTAAGAATGGTCACTTAAGACATCCAATATTTAAAAATATAAAAGATTAGTTCTTTTTTTTTGGAAATTTTTGGTAAAGTATCTATCAAGTAGATTATTTTTATGTTGTTTTTATATAAATTAATATGCTATAATTGAAATGAAAAAAATGTAATAATATATCGAAAAAGATTATATAACCATGGCCTTCTCCATAGCAAACTTTAGTTCGCTTGGGGGGGGTTATACTTATATAATTTTTTTATATATTAATTAGAAAGGAGTAAGCAAAAACAAATATAAAAAAAGTTTTCGAAAATACTTGACATTTTTTTAAATTTTAATATAATAATGGTAATTTTTATGTGTGGGGAAAATGTGAAAAAGAAATTTTAGTAATTTTTTATCTAATTTTTCTAGTTAATACATAAGATTTTAGTAAAGGAGAGAAATAGAATGAAAAAAACAATTATGATGTGCATATTAATGCTTAGTATTTGTTTCGCTTTGACAGGATGTGGATGTTCAAAAATAGAATATACAGTTACTTTTGATAGCAAAGGTGGTTCTGAAGTAGAGGAACAAACTGTAGTAAAAGGAAAAAAAGCTACAGAACCAGAAGACCCAACAAGGGAAGGTTATACATTCGAAGGATGGTATCTAGATTTAGATGACAAAGAAGAATTTGACTTTGATACTAAAATTACTAAGAATATAACTTTATATGCTAAATGGGAAAAAGGTGTATGTTCATTAACTTGTGAAGAAGGATTTGAACTTGACAAGGAAAATTGCAAATGTGTTGAAAGTGCTACACCAGAAGAATCAACTACTACTGTCCCAGTTTCAACAAGACCAACAACAGTTAGGGTTTCAAGTATAAGCCTTAGCCAAACATCTTTAAATTTAGTTGTAGGAAATAGCTCAACAGTTTATTTAACTATATATCCTAGCTATGCAACTAATAAGTATGCTGTTTGGACATCTAGCAATAGCAATGTTGCAACTGTAAATAATGGAGTAATTACTGCTACAGGAAAAGGTAGTGCTACAATTACAGTAACTGTTGATGGACAAGTTGCTACTATTAATGTAACAGTTATAACTCAAGAAGAAGCTAACATGATAGCAGCATTAGCAGCTATACAACCTAAAACTATAGAAAAAGGAAACACAAGCATTAATTACAAATCTAGCGGATGTACTATAGCTAATACTAAAAATACTACACCTTCTAATACTACTGCTACTTTAGGAAAAGTAAAGAAAGTTTATAGAGGAAAAAGTGATAGTACTATTACATCAGTTTATGAAGTTACTTGTGGATCATTAAAAGATACAAAGACTGTAAAACATACAGTTGCTGCATCAACTTATCGTTATACTGCATCAAATGATGGAATATTACCAATTTTAAAAGTTAATAATGGTGCAACTTACTATACACTAAGCGCAAGTATCGATGGCGCAATTCAAGCTCATAAATATTTAGCTAGTATTGATGGAGTTCAAGCTCCAAGTTACAAACCAGGCACAACATATGACATGGTATTTGACAATGATGCAAATACAACGTATACTGTTAGAGAAGCATAATTAATAAAAGAAAGGAAATTAATATGAAAAAAACTTTATTAGCAGCATTAATTTTATCAGGGGCTACTTTTATAGGCTTTAATAGAGTTGATGCTAAAGAAAATTTTGATTTAACACAAAAAAATTATAAGTTATCAACAGGAGAAAGCGTTAAATATTTTGGAAATTCCATGATAATTGGAGAAAGAATTTATACTTTAGATAGCTTTCATCTTTCTGTTGATGAAGTAAGAAAAGCTGTTGATGCTTATAGAGATAAATTTGATGGTAAAACACCAATATATTATTTAGCTGGTGATGGCAAAAATATAAATATTTTATATGAAATCACTGGTGGATATGGATCTGGAAAAAGTCTTCAAATGAAGAAAGTAGATATAAAAAAGGTTTTTAAAGATAATAAAATGCCAATTGTTACAGCAATTAATGAAGTTCCATTAGATTCAAGTGATATAATAAAAAAAGATGAACAAGCAATGACTGCTAGTGCAAATAATTTAAATAGCAGTATAGCAAGCCAAGAATATGGAGTAGAAAAATTTGAATTTAAAAATAAAACTTTAACTGTAACTATTAGTGATTTAGATACACCAATTAAGAATATTAAACAAGTTATTTTAGATGAAGCTACGAAATTCTTATCAAATAAAAATGTTAAAGGAATAAAATCTATAACATTTAATAAGAAAACTATTAATTTTAATAAATTAAATGTAGAAGAAATAGAAAAATTTGCTGAAGAAGTATTAACTGCTCTATCAGTAAATAAAAAAGATGCAAAAGATTTAGTATATAGAGATGTTGCAAATAAATCTATTACATTAAATATTAACTATTATAGTGATGGATTAGATTTAGGAACTGAAAAATATACATTGAAATTTGCTTACGATGAAAAGAAAATTGTTGCAGAAAAAGAACAAGCTTTAACTGAATTTATTTCTGATACTTTCCAAAATGGTAGTTTAGAAACTTATGGATTTAGTGAAGTAAAATATGAAAACAATACATTAAGTTTTGCTGTAAAAACAGGAACTAATGATGTTGCAACTTTACATGGTTCTGGAATTATAGAAATGTTTTTAGAAAATTATAAAGATGCAAAACAAATTATTTATACTGTTGGAAAAGAAACTACAACAATAGATGTACCTGCAGATGTAACATCTGCCAATGTTGAAGAGTGGGCTATCGAGTTATTAGAAAAAATGAGTGGAAAGAAAGCAAATTTACAAGCTGCTAGAACTATTAGCACAGTAGATACAGGTATTAAATTATCTGATTTAATTGGTAAAAAGGCTACTGCAAGAGTAATATTTGAAATAAATGGAGAAAAAGCTGAACAAAGTTATACATTAGAATTTACTCCAGATTATACAGAAGTAAATAAAGTTATTGATAAAGTAAAAACAGAAACACTTGAAGAAGTGGCAAAAAAAGTAAAAGAAAAAATTCAAGGTAAACAAGGCATAAGTGAAATAGTTATAGAAAATAAAGAAACAAATCCTGTAATTAATTTCAAAATTAATGATAAAACTCAATCTGTAATGAATTTTGCAGGTTTAGGATTAACAGATGTAGTAAAAGGTATATTTACTGACGCTAAAAAAGTTTCTTATACAATAAAAAATAAAAATACAATTACTCAAAAAAATCAAGATGTAAGTACAGATGCTGCTTTAAATAATGTTGCCGATCAATTAAAAGCAGATATTGCTAATAGTGCTACAAAAGACAATAAAATTCAATTACAACTTTCTAATTATATTAATTGTACTATAGATGTAACAGTTACTTATGAAAAAGACGGTGTACAAAAAGATCAAAAATATCAAATAAAATTTACAGACGATACTGCTGCAAAAAAATAATGTCAATAAAACCTGTTAAATTTTAACAGGTTTTAATTTCTAAATAAAATCAGGGGGATTATTATGGTTAAGAATAAAAAAGGAAATAATAGTATTTTAAAAAGCAAATATACTTTGCCGATAGGAATAATAGCAATACTTACGATTGTACTTATTGCTATTTCGGCGTGTAATAAAACTTATACTATCACATTTGATACTGGTAAAACTTTAGAAATTAAAGCAGGAGAAAAAATAAAAATTAAAACTCCTAGCAAAGAGGGTTATACATTTGAAGGATGGTATTTGGATGGAAAATTATTTGATATTAATACTAAAATACATAAAAATATAAGTTTAAAGGCTAAGTGGAAAATTAATGAATATGATGTAATTATTGATACTGGGTTAAATAAAACAAATTTAAAAGTAGAATATAATAAAAAAGTTCAAGAACCTGAAGTTCCTTTAAGAAGTGGTTATACTTTTTTAGGATGGTATGTAAATAATGAAAAATTTGATTTTGATACTTTGGTTACAAAAGATATTTTAATAGTTGCAAAATGGCAAAAAACTGCTTCTGTTTTTGTACCTATAAATTATGTTGATTATACAGTAGAACACTATCAAATGGATTTAAAAGGAGATTTTCCAAAAGTACCAACTGAAAGTGAAGTATTAAAGGCTGAAGAGAATTCTAAAGTATCTCCTGATCCTAAGGAGTATGAGGGATTTAGTAAACCTACTATAAAAGAAGTAGATGTAAAAAGTGATGGCAGTACTGTCATTAAATACTATTATATAAGAAATAAATATATTTTAACTCTTGAAAAAGATGATGGTATTGAATCTGCATTAGGTGAAGGAACTTATTATTATGGCGAAAAAGTTGATATAAAATATTCTTTGAAGGAAGGTTATAAGTTTTCTCATTATAGTTTAGATCTTAAAAATGATGTGTTTACAGTACCAGCTAGTGATACAGTACTAAGTTTATATAGTTCACCTAATAATGATACAGTTTATACAGTAAAACATTATAAGATGAATTTAAATGGTGAGTATGAAGTAGAACCTGATGAAATTGAAATATTAAAGGGAACTACTGATAGTAAAGTAATGCCTAAAGTAAAAACTTATGAAGGATTTACTAGTCCTCAAGAAAAAGAAATAAGTATAGATGGTAATGGCAATACAGTATTAGAGTATAAATATTCGAGAAATAAATATGTTCTAACTATAAATATGGATATTGGTTATGCAGAAGCTACGGGAGCTGGAACATATTACTATGATGAAGAAATTGAAATAAATTATGGTCTAAGATCTGGATATTCTTTTGTTGGATATAATGAAGATGTTATAGACAATGTATTAAAGATGCC